>CATJRT010000246.1 GCA_949742895.1 uncultured Eubacteriales bacterium
GCCGACTATCTGGAACAGGCCAAGCGGAACAACAGGAAACTTTACCGGGAGCGTCAACGGTATTGGGATGGGCGCGAATATGACGAGTACATAATCGCCACGGAGGGCCGCTTGCCCTACTGCGCCACCCCGGAGAAATTGATTTGCCAGCGGGAAACGCTGGATGAAATTCTGACGGTGCTGGCGCTTTGCACCGATACCCAGCGGGAGCGGTTTTTGCTCTATGCGCTGTACGATTTTATTTGTGCCGAGATTGGGGAAATGTGCGGATGCTCGAAACAGGCTGTGCAGTTGAGCATTGAGGCCGTCCGCAAGCAGGAAAATATGGTCAAACCGGGAAACCATGTACTGGACGTTGGATGCGGCGCGGGACAATTTTCCTTTGCCCTAGTGTTCCATCCGGTCAGAAAGCGGAATTGGATTTGAAGAAGATCTGTTCCGGGTGGAGGGAGTCACGCCGTACTCTCTGTGAATTTTGGCATAGGTTGTGCCGGATTGGCACAGGGTCGTCGGCTCCCTTCATTAGAAATATATTAGGCCATTTTGAGAGAAATTTACAAAGAACGTGACAAAATACCTTGTTGTATTGTGAAAAAAGAGATTGCATTTTGGGGACTGCTATGATATAGTGATTTTACTGTCTGAGTGTCCCGCAATATGCGGGGAAAGAGGGAATCGGGTGAAAATCCCGAACGATCCGGTCACTGTAAGCGGTCAGTCCTTTGCACAATGCCATTGCCGAACAGGTGAGAAGGCGCATCTGGACGCTTAGCCGCAAGTCAGGAAACCTGCTCAGATGGAACGATGAATATCTTCCGTCGAAAGTAGTTCATCTGAAGCAGCGAGATAATTGTGCTTGATTGCAGAAAAATCATCCGCCCTCTGCCGGGCGGGTGGGCTGTATGCTGTTTCAGAGCCGGGATGAGCCGCTTTCCAAGGAGTTTGGAAAGCGGCTTTTTTGCGTCTGCGGAGGGATTCATTTCCGATAGGTGATTTCTGTGCGCACAGATAATCCAATATATGAAGAAGGAAGGAACAAAAACGATGACGCGAATTCTTACCCTGTTCCTGGCGGCCGCGATGCTTCTGGGCCTCCTCTCCGGCTGCGGCGGCGGAAGCACCGGCGGACAGGACGATCCACCTCCCCCGGCCAGTCCCGCGGAGAGCAGCGAAGGCTCTCAGACCGGCGGCTCCAGCGATACGGGCGGTGGTCTGGTGGAAAATCTGGTGATTGGTACCACCACAGCGCAGAACACGTTCAACATCATAACGCAGGCCGATATTTTCGGACGTATGAACTACAACGGGTTCTGTCGGGCGAATTGGGTGTATCAAGATGCCAGTGGAGACCTTCAGCCGTACTTTATGACCTCCTTTGATATCTCTGACGATGGCAAGGTCCTGGACTTCACCTTCCCCACGACTGCGGTGTGGAGCGATGGGCAGCCTGTCACCGGGGAAGACGTTCTTTTTTCCTTTGACTTTTTCAAGAATGTAGAAAAGTCCAATTACCTCCTTCACCTGGAGAACTGGGAGCTCACCGGTGAGGGAAGCGGCCGCTTGACCTTCTCCGAGCCGGATGTCTATTCCTATTTGGTCAATGCCTGCCAAAATGACGGCTGTCTGCCCAAGCATATCTGGGAGGGCCAAATGGACAATGAGGATTACAGTAACCTCTCCGGCGGCGAGTGGGCTGTGGGTTGTGGCCCCTTTAAGCTGGTCTCCAACGACGTTGACGCCCAGATCTCCCAGTATGAACGTGTCCCGGAAAATAACTACCACGGCGACATCACCATTGAAGAAATCACAATCAAGACCTATGCCGACCAGACCGCCGTCCTGATGGCCATGCTCAGCGGCGAGATCGACTGCTACTATGCCTACTCCTCCCCCATTGACGCCACGCTGATGGACATGGTCTCCGGGGACGATGCCATTGACCCTGGAGAGAGCTACTACGCCGGCCAAAATCAGATCACCTTCGGCATGGAGCGCCCCGCCACCGGCGACCGGGCCGTGCGCAGCGCGATCCTCCAGTGCCTCGACTGGCAGTTGCTTGCCAACGTCCAGGGCGGAGAAACGGCGGAAATTCCCAACACCTCCCTGCTGACCCCCTCTTGCACCGGTTTTGACGCCAGCCTGCCCAAGTTCCAGCAGGACGTGGAGGCGGCAAAGAAGACCCTGGACGATGCCGGCTACCTGGACACGGACGGCGACGGCCTCCGGGAGATGCCGGACGGCTCCCAGATGCGCCTTCTGGTGGTGCCTCAATACTCCAAGACCATGGACCTTCGCAACCGCATCGCTGAGGTGCTGATGGAAAACATGGCCGCGGTCGGGATCGACTCCTATATCGATCCGGAGATGATCGCCAACAGCGAGGTCTGGGAGAGCAATATCCTGGCGGAAAATTACGACATCGCCATCGGTTACACCACTGCAGGAATTGCCCAGTTCCGCTCCGCATTCCGCTATTACGCTGCCGAGCCGCAGCCCGGCACGACCCGGGAGAGCGCATGGCTGTGGGGCTCCTACCACGACGAGCAGTTCAATAGCACCATCTGGCGCATGATCTCCTCCTCTTCTCAGGAGGAATACCTGGAGTGCATCCGCCTCCTCCAGCAGGTGGCCAACGACGAGCTCATTGGTGCCAGTCTGGGCTGGACGAAGGCCTTTTATCCCTACCGCACAGACCGAATTGAGGGCTGGGACAACTGGGCGTCCTGGGGCGTTGTCAACGAGGAGACCTGGTCGTCCCTGCGGGCGAAATAAATCACAACGAGGCCGAAACCGGCGCGGCGGCAGCCGTCCGCCGCGCCCGGTTCTCCGGCCGGAAAGGATGCAGGCTGTGCTTCGACAAATCCTGACAAAGGTGATCACTGCGCTGGCAACGATCTTCGCCATCATCACCATCAGCTTTTTCATGGCCCGCTTCATGCCGGGAGATGTGCTGCAGCACCTGGTAGGGCAGGAGGAATACTACTATCTCCTGGAAAACCAGCCGCAGGAGCTGGAGCGGATCTCCGCCAGATACGGTCTGAACGACCCGCTGCATATCCAGTATCTCAAGTACCTGGGCAGCATCGCCACGCTGGATTTCGGTTCCTCCTATACCAGCAATAAGACTGTCCTGGATACGGTGCTTCCCGCCTGCAAATGGACGCTGCTGCTGTCGGTGCCCACTTTCATCGCCGGGGGGATTTTGGGCGCGGTCCTGGGGACAATCGCCGGTTGGAAGCCCGGTGGCAGGTTTGACGCCGTCATGACGCCGGCCGCCCTCTTTATCAATACGGTCCCCTCCAACTGCATCGGGATTTTGCTGCTGGCGCTGTTTTCCTTCCGGCTGAAGTGGACGCCCATCAGCGGCATGACCAGCGGGATGCTCACCGGCTCTGCGTACATACGGGACGTGCTCTGGCATATGGCGCTGCCGCTGTTGATCCTGATCGTTTTCCGGACCTGCGGCGATTTTATGCTGATGAAAAGCAGCGTCTCCCAGGTGCGCCGGGAGGACTATACCGTCACGGCCGCCGCCAAAGGGCTCAGCGACTGGAAGGTGCTCTTCCGCCATGTGATGCGAAATGCCCTCCTCCCCTATATCACCTCCATGTGTATGCAGATGGGCAGTCTTCTGAGCGGCTCTATGATTGTGGAGACCATCTTCGGCTGGAAGGGGATGGGACAGCTCTTTTATGCCTCTGTCAGCGGCAGAGACTTTCCCACAGCCCAACTGTGTTTTCTGATCTCCGCCGTGTGCGTGGTCGCGGCGAATCTGCTGAGCGATGTGGTGATTGCCGTGATCGATCCAAGAGTAAAGGAGAAGGTGAATGGGTAAGAAAAAGCGCAATCTCCCGGTGATTGCCGGCAGTGCGATCATCCTATTTTTTCTGGTGGCCGCCCTCCTCGCCCCCTGTCTCGCTCCCTATGATCCATCCGCCACCAGCAAGGAGGTCTATCTGAAGCCCTGCGCGGAGCACCTGCTGGGGACCAATGACCTGGGACAGGACATTTTCAGTGAGCTCATCTACGGCACCCGCGTCTCCATGCTCATTGGCATCTTTTCCGCGCTGACGGTCACCATCGTTGGAACCGCTATGGCTCTTTTCTCGGCTTATTACGGCGGCCTGGTGGACAAGTGCATCACAGCGGTCACGAACCTGGCCATGGCCATACCGGGGCTGGCGCTGACAACGCTGCTGGTCTGCTACCTGAATCCAGGCAAGGCCAGCATCATCGCGGCGATCAGCATCACCTCCTGGACGGGTACGGCCCGGGTGCTGCGCGCACGCATCCTCTCGCTGGTCGAGGAGCCCTTTGTGAAAATCGAAAAGGCGATCGGGCAGCGGGACACGGTGATTCTGTTCAAACACCTGATCCCGAACGTGAAGGACATCATTCTCTCCCGCGGCGCGATGGCGGTCTCCTCAGCCATGATGACAGAAGCAAGCCTGAGCTTTCTGGGCCTGGGAGAATTCGGCGAAAAGAGCTGGGGCAGCATTCTGCACTACGCGTTTTTCCGCAATGGAGTCATCCGCGGCTTCTGGTGGTGGTACCTTCCCCCGATTCTTTGCACCTCTGCCGCGGTGATGGGCTTCATGCTGGTCGGGTATTACGGCCAGCAGAGACGATAGGGGGGAGCAGTATGCTGGAGATTAAGAACGTTTCCGTCCGATTCAGCGCCAACAGCGATGTACAGGCCGTGGAGGACGTCTCTCTGACGCTTCCGGAGGGCGGCAAAATGGCGTTGGTAGGAGAGACGGGGAGCGGAAAAAGCGTGTTGCTGCTGGCCATCCTGCGCCTCCTGCCGGACAGTGCCCGGACGGAGGGCAGCGTGCTGCTGGACGGCGTCAACATCTGGGAGCTGCCGCGCCGGGAGCTCTGCCGCCTGCGGGGCGGCGTGATCTCCTATGTCCCGCAGGCGGGCGGGAGCTGTATGAACCCGCTGATGAAAGTCGGGTTTCAGGTGGGCGAGCCGCTGATGGAGCACAAGGGCCTCAAAAAGAAGGAGGCCGTCGCCCGCAGCATAGAGCTGATGCGGCGGTTCAACATGGGAAGCGGGGAGTTAGCCGCCGCCTATCCACACACCTTCAGCGGCGGGATGCGCCAGCGGGCTATGGTCGCCATGGGGATCTCCGCCGGCGCCAGGATCGTCCTGGCTGACGAGCCCTCCAAGGGGTTGGATGAGAAGCGGGTAGCCCTGGTCGCGGAGGCGCTCAGCTGTCTGGAACAGGAGACCCTGCTTTGCGTCACCCACGATCTGCTCTTTGCGGGAAAGATCAGCCGTCAGATCTGCGTGCTCTATGCCGCGCAGCAGGTGGAGCTGGGCCGGACGGAGGAGATCCTGTATGACCCCCTCCATCCCTATACCCGCGACATGGTGCGGGCCATTCCGGAAAACGGCATGGAGGTGGACCGCGCCGGGTTTGCGCCGCCGCATACTGGCTATGCCGGCGCCGGATGCCGCTATAAGCACCGGTGCCCCCACCGCAGCGCGGCGTGCGACAGGATGCCTCCGCTGATGGAGGTGGGAGAAAGGAAAGTGAGGTGCTGGCTGTATGCGGATGCAGGCTCTGCAGCTGACAAAAGCGTATAAGTCCCGCAGCCGGAGAGGAGAGGCTCTGCTGGCCGCGGATCATGTGGATCTGGAGCTGCGGGAGGGGGAGACCATCGGACTTTTTGGCGACAGCGGCAGCGGAAAGAGCACAATCGGCCAGATGCTCTCCGGCCTCCTCAAGCCCACATCGGGACAGATCCTCTATAACGGCCGCCCGATTTCCTGCCCCTTTCACGCCGGAGTCCGCAGGGATATTCAGATCCTGTTCCAACATCCGGAGGTGTCCTTTAACCCGGCGCTGCCCCTGGACAGCAGTATGAGAGAGCCGTATCAGCTCTACCATCTCCCGTTTTCCCAGGAGATCCTGGTGCATGATATCGAGCAGATGGGGCTCCATGAAGAGCACTTGTCCCGCAAACCGGCGGAGCTGAGCGGAGGCGAGCTCCAGCGCGCCGCACTGTCCAGATTGCTGGTATTGACGCCCAAGGTAATCGTGTTGGACGAACCCACCAGTATGCTGGATGTGATCACCCAGGCTCAGATCATCCAGATACTGCGGGAGTATCAGGAGCGCAGCGGGGCGTCCTATGTGTTCATCACCCATAACCGGACGCTCTGCGAGAAAGTATGCGACCGAATTTATCAGATTGAGCTCGGAAGAGCGAAGGAGGAATCTATATGAAAATTGCGATGTTAAACTGCTTGAAATCCAACAAGGTGTGTACCGGCGCCGCCTGCCTGAGCGCGATGAACAGCCGGTCGCGGTCGTTTGAGCCATACCAGGATACCCCTCTGGAGCTGGTTGCAATGGCTCGCTGCAACGGCTGTGAGGCGGGGATCGACGCAGGTTTTCAGGAAAAATTGGAACGTATGGTCCAGGAGGGGGCCGAAGTTGTGCATTTGGGGAAATGTACCGTCCGGAAAGACGGCGCCGAGTGCCCCGTAATCACAAAGGCCGCCGAATACCTGGAGGAGCACAACATCCGGGTGGTTCGCGGGACGCATTAGCAGAAATTTGCGCCATGCTGGCACGATTGTGGGGATAGGGGGAATACTGTAGCCGCCCGGGATACCCGCGGTACTGTCCATGCTAAATGACGGTAGGCGCTATCAGTTTACCACCCCCATCACTGGCATTGCACAAGGCGCACAGCCGTTGCCCAGCTACTACTGCGGCATGGGGCGCTATGAGCCAGGTGTGCAGTTAACGCAAACTGGTTGTAAAAACGGTGATAGATGAATTACGGCAGGTAACAGCTCCAGATTTCGAATTTTTATTATACATCACCTGTCAGCCGTTGTCGCTCTTTTTAATAATTGCTAAGAGATAGTCAATCTGGCAAAGCCGGTGGTTGTCTTGGAACCAAAACAACCCGTGATGCAATCATTTTTGGACCGCATCACGGGTTTTGACATTTTGGTTTTCCAACAGCGTTACTCTCTTATGCCGTTTCCTTCACTTTGCTATAGGAGAAAACGGCGGGCTTCCCATAGCGGTGGTTTGTGACCATGATGTAATCCGGCTCGTAGTCGTGAATACTGCTGTTAAAAGTGATCTCGGCTTCATCGCCGGTGTGGAGCACCTCCATTTCATCGTCCCCGGATTCCGGCGGCAAGCACCAGAAGCCCACGACAGCGTCATAACTGCGATGGTGAATCTCAATTTCTCCTGACTTTACACAAAACCGGTAGGTCGTTTTTCCGGGTTTCTGAGAAAAATCAACCGCATAGCCATGCAGTGCCAAAACAGGACGCAGGGTGACTGTCTTTTCTTCCCCCATATAGGACACCTTCTTTCTGTGAAATGCGCTAATGATTTGAGCGAATCAATGATTTCTCAATTTCATCCTTTGTTTGTAGCAGGATATGATAGAACTTTTCCCCGTATCCCGTAAAAGGATAGTCTTCATGATATATCAGAACGTCATGATATTGATAACGATTGTCCGGGCATGGGATCTGTACCAGCTCATGCTGGTTCAGTACCGTTTCCGGCAGAGGCGAGACCCACATATAGGTCGTCGGTACATTGCTGAGAAAATCAAATTGGCTTCCCCGCTCATACAAATAGATCCGCTTTCCCTGCTGTTCCCCGCCGGTCTCTTCTGCGCCCTCCGGTAAGTATGCGTCGCTGACATCGCCGTGCAGTAGTTCCGTATGTCCCATCAAGTCGCTGGGATGGATCTCGGTTCGGGATGCCAGCTCCGATCTTTGGGAAACAAGAAGTATATAATCAAATGTCCAGATCTGCCGGAAGAGGAGTTTCTTCTGCTGGAGCATTTGGATCGTGTTCCTTTCCAAAATATCTGGATAGCGGATGATCCCAAAATGGAAACCGCGGTAGAGTATATTATCCACCGCCTCCTTGGAGTTGGTTTCAGCAAAGGTGATTTGAATTTCATCCATGTTCTGGATCTGCTGAAAGAACTTCGTGAAAGCGTATGTGATATAGGTTGCCCGGGGGATCGAAACCTTTATGGACGCGCGCTGCTCCTCTCTCAGGCGGGTCTGACGTTCGAGGAGCTCCAGCTGATACATGATTTTTTCCGCTGTCTGCAGGAACTCACGGCCTTCCTCTGTCACAGTCGTTCCGGCAGACCCCCGCTGAAAGACGGCATAACCCAGCACATTCTCCAATTCTTTCATAGCCTTGCTGAGGCTGGACTGTGAGACATAGAGATTCTGCGCCGCCTGGTTGATGGATTCGCAGTGCGCAATCTCAACCGCATATTTCATTTGCTTTACTGAAATATCAAGCATGTTCTCCCCCTATTCTCGCCTGGAACACTCTTTTCACTTTCCAGATTATAGCGCAGATATGCCGTCTTGGGTAGTCTAAGTTTTTCATACTTTTATGAATAAATTTCATAGCGATAATTCATAACTTGGGCTTGACGAAGCAAGTTTATTGTGTTATCATTTTAACAAATTGAACAGCGTGGTCTCCAAGTGGCCCTCCGGCAGGCGGTATCCATAGGCCGGAGGGATAAAAGGGAAGTCAAGTGAGATTCTTGTACGAACGGGTCACTGTAATCGCTGAGCCGATCCCCGCCGCGCAAAAGCGCGGAGCGAACGTCATTGCGGCATGCGTCGTGAGAAGGCGGGGGAAAGTGCGATGAAGCGTAGTCAGGAAACCTGCTTGAAGACCGGAAAAAGGGCCCCCGTATTGGCGCAAGTATCCGTGTTTTGCAAACAGGCTTTTTCGCGCAACGCAGGTATGCGCTGGGCTTTCTTTGCACACGGAAAAATCGGGATTGCTCTTTTGAAGCGGTTCCGGTTTTCTTTTTGTCGGGACGGTTGGAAGGGCTGTGGAAATCACGGTTGATTGTAAAGGGAAAAACGGGCGAGGCTCCAACGGGAACCACGCCTGCAATAAATCATTTGGAGGTTACCTATCATGGCAAGATTCACATTACCCAGAGATCTGTATCATGGCAAGGACGCGCTGGACGCGCTGAAAGGACTGGAAGGCAAACGGGCTTTTGTCGTTGTGGGCGGCGGTAGCATGAAGCGCTTCGGTTTTCTGGACAAGGTTTGCGCCAACTTGAAGGAGGCCGGCATGGCGGTGGAGCTGTTCGAGGGCGTGGAGCCCGACCCCTCCGTGGAGACCGTCATGAAGGGCGCGGCGGCGATGACAAATTTCCAGCCTGACTGGATCGTGGCCATCGGCGGCGGCTCCCCCATTGACGCGGCTAAGGCCATGTGGGCTTTCTATGAGTATCCGGAAACCACCTTTGAGTCGCTGTGCGTCCCCTTCAACTTCCCCAAGCTGCGTGTCAGGGCCCGCTTCTGCGCCATTCCCTCCACCTCCGGCACCGCCACCGAGGTGACCGCTTTTTCCGTCATTACCGATTACGCAAAGGGCATCAAGTATCCTCTGGCCGATTTCAACATCACGCCCGACGTTGCCATCGTCGATCCCGCTCTGGCGGAGACCATGCCCAAGAAGCTGGTTGCCCACACCGGCATGGATGCCATGACCCACGCCATTGAGGCTTATGTGTCCACCCTCCACTGCGATTACACCGATCCTCTGGCCCTCCACGCCATTGAGATGATCTCCGCCGATCTGGTGGACAGCTACAACGGCGACATGGAGGCCCGCGCCCGGATGCACGACGCCCAGTGTCTGGCCGGCATGGCGTTCTCCAACGCTCTGCTGGGCATCGTTCACTCCATGGCCCACAAGACCGGCGCCGCCTACTCAGGGGGGCATATCGTCCACGGCTGCGCTAATGCCATGTATCTGCCCAAGGTCATTGCCTACAACGCCAAGGAGCCGGAGGCCGAAAAGCGCTATGGCAAAATTGCCGCGTTCCTGGGCTTGGAGCCCACCAGCAAGGCGCTCATTGCCCACATCCAGGCGATGAACGCAAAGCTGGGCATTCCCACCTGCATCCACGACTATGAAGGCGGCATCATCCACGAGAAAGAATTTCTGGAGAAGCTGCCCCAGGTGGCAGAACTGGCCGTAGGTGATGCCTGCACCGGTTCCAATCCCCGCACGATCACGCCGGACGTCATGGAGAAGCTGCTGCGTTGCTGCTTCTATGACGAGGAAGTGAATTTCTAAAATGCGCGGAGATTTGGCACACGATATAAACACGGAAGTGTTTATATAAGCTCGTTTCTCTTTGTAAGGCGGGGGGAGGCCGGTGATCAGCGGCCTCCCTCTGTCGCTTGCAAGGGATACATCTTCGTTCAAAGAAGATCGTCCCCAAGCGCCTCCCTGCAGGCGTCGCGCAGGGACTGCTCCCGCTCCCGGTAGAGCAGTCTCCTGCTGCAGCGCAGATAGGGCTCGCAACCGTGGAGGCAGATGAAATCCATCCCCCGCTCCAGACGGGTCAGCGCCGACATAAATAAAATTATCTCCTGGCCGTCGCCGAAGCAGTCCGTCAGGAAGGCAAAGGCCCTGTCCAACTGCGCCTTCACCGCTTTCACCAGCTCTGCCCGCCAGGCAACCTCTTTCTGGAACAGCGCCTTGATTTGCAGGAACCCCTCTGCCTTGTCCCGGACGGAGACCGCTTTCAGCGTAAGCTCATACTCCGCCAGCCGGGACAGCACCCACCGCTCCGCATCCTCCTCTTGGGCGGAAATTGCACCGGCTTCCTTCTTGACCCGCAACGCCTCCCGGCGGCTCTGGATGAAATCGCTAAGGCATTCCATATCCGCTCTGTCCTTCATAAACAGCTTGAAAGTGTCCAATGCTTGATGCAGGGCTGTGGCATTTCGGTCCGTCCTCTCATAACGGATAAGCTGGCCGTCTAAATAATCCAGGATCAAGTTTACTACGGCAATGCGTTCATCGAAAGGGGCTTGCCGCCCCATGGCGGTATAGGGAGCGGCGTCAACTGAACCGTCCAGAATCTCTGGAATGCCGTAAGCGGTTCCGTATTTCTCATAAAGCCGGAAATAGCCCGCAAAGCTTCTGGCAATATCCTCGTTGCGGAGATATTGGGCGATCTGCGCCTCCGCAGCGGGGATGTCCAGGCTCTCATAGCCGCGCAGCAGCTCCGACAGATCCTCCCAGCCCCGGGCCGTGACGAAAGAGAGGCCATCCGCCCTCCGTTCCACACGGTAGAAGTGGTCCTCGTGGACGCCGAGATAGGAGAGGATGGCTCCATGGAGGCGTTTCTGACGGGCATAGTCCATCCACGCCGCCAGCTCCGGCGCCACGTCAATCTGCCGAACCCGGTCCAGGGTCACTACGTCGAACTCCCGGGCGGAGCGGTTATATCCCGGCGGGTTCCCCGCCGCCACGATCAGCCAGCCCTCGGGGATCTTATGATTCCCGAAGGTCTTGTTCTGCAAAAATTGCAGCATAGTGGGGGCCAGCGTCTCGGAAACGCAGTTGATCTCGTCCAGAAACAAAATTCCCTCACCCTTCCCGGTCCGCTCCATGCAGTCGTAGACCGAGGCCACGATCTCGCTGAGGGTATACGACGTCACGCTCACCGATGTTCCCTGGTAGTCCCGCGTCTCGATGTGGGGCAGTCCGATGGCGCTCTGGCGGGTGTGGTGGGTCATGGTGTAGGACACCAGTCCTACGCCCGCTTCCGCTGCGGCCTGGGCCACCACCGCTGTCTTGCCGATCCCCGGCGGTCCCATCAACAGCAGGGGCCGCTGGCAGGCGGCTGGAAAGACGTACCGCCCCGTCTCGTCCCTGCGGAAATAGGTCCGCAGGGCGTTTTTGATTTCCTGCTTTGCGTCTTGGATGTTCATAGTGCACATTCCTCTACTCTGTCAGTCCCTCCAGGACCAGCCGGACGGCCCAGGGCGGTACATGTTCCATATAATCGCTCTTACGGAGAAAAACAAAGGCGGTTTGGTAGTCGGCCCGCTCCCTGGGATAGACTCCGTCGCCGTCTGTGAAGTACAGCAGAGCTTTCAGATCCCTAAGCTCTTTCCTCCGGCGTAGCTCCTCCACATAGCGGAATACCGGCGTAAAGTCCGTGCCGCCCCGGCCCTGGATAGTGATGCGTCCGCAACTCTCCAGCCATTCCTCTGCCGAGTGGATCACGGTCACGCTCTGGACCAGACAGTCGCACTGGATGAGATAGACCTTCATCTTCTGAAAGAAGTTTTCCCGCTGGCTGACGATGGCATAGGTCTCCGCCAGGAACCGCCGCACCGTATCCGCCGAACAGGAGCCGGAGGTGTCGATGGCGATGACCAGTTCCTCCAGCCGGGACACCTCCTGATACTCCAGCGGCTCGATCAGCGGCAGGTTCCCATACCGCTCCATGCCGAAGCTGTAGAGCACCAGGTCGAAGTTCTCCGTATCCAGCAGGACCTCCTCCCGTTGGACGGTAAACTGCCGCAGAAAACGGCGGTAGTCGCAGACGCCCTGCCGTGGGACTTCCAGAATCTCCGCGCCGCTCCCGGCGGTGCGCCCGGGACGGCCGCCTCCACCCCGGCCCGCGCCGGAGGCAAAGCGCTTCCATTTCCGCAGTCCAGCGGGACTTTTCTCTCCATCCCGGTTCCATAGGGCGTGGCTGTCAAACCGGAAAGCCGCCTCCAGTTCCTCCTGGGAGAAGGGAAACACGCCTTGTTCCAGCATTTCACACAACTCCTCCGCAGAGCGGGCCTCATTGCTCAGAAAGCGCAGGGAGGCGTCCCGCACCGGGTCCGGCTTCAGCGCCAGCCGCGGGATCGCTTCCCGTTGAATCATTTGCTCCACCGCCATGTCCGCTGCCATGTCCCACTGCCGTCCCCTCCGTCCGGTAAACGGGTGGAAGCAGAGGCAGTGCAGCAGCATGTGGAGATACCCTCGACGCACCGCCGCCGGGTCGTCCCGGTACTGCCGCAGCAGTCCGGCGGGTGAAAAGCGGATCGTTTCGCCATCGGTCCCGATACCCTCCATATCCGCATCAGCCGCAAAGCGCAGAGATGCGAGAGCACTATCCAGATGGGGAAAAAGGCTGAGCAGCTCCGCCAGACAGTTTTGCAGGATCTGCACCCCAAGCTCAGAGGGAGAAATCTCTGTCGTGGAATCCATATTGCTCCCCCTTCCAACGCAGCAGCCAGACCAAGGCGGCGGTTTTGCGCTTCTCCCTGGCGGTACGGAGCAGATCGTCCGTCAGCTTCCCGGTCAGCCAGCCCTCCGCCGCCAGGCCCGCAAGGCCGACCGCGTCGTCCGCCTCAATCAGCGCCGCTGCCGCCGGCTGGATCCGGCGGCGCAGGTACTCGCGGTAGGCGTTCCGCGCCTCCGCGTCCGTCTCCTCCCTCAAAAAGCCCTCCAGCGCGATGGACAGCCGCAGAGGCTCCTGCTTTGAGGCTGCAAATTTTTGGTACGATCCGTCCATGGAAACCTCCCAAAACGGTTTTTCCTTAGTATAATCCCATACCGGGCATAACGCAAGGGGTACGGCGGTCAGACACCGCCGTACCCCTGATTTTCTCCGCTTAGAGCAGTTCCTCCAGACGTTCCCGATACATCTCCTGCACCCAGGGCAATTCTCCCAGGCCGGTGAAGGAGCAGACAACCGTATGTCCCGCATCCTCCAGCCGGGACTTCCACTCTACGGCCATGTCGTTTCTGGCGTGGTCTCCCGCTACCAGCATCAACGGCAGCAGATCGATCCGCCGCGCTCCGCCCGGCTCCAGTTGCCGCAGAATATCCTCCAGGCCCGGCCAGCCCTCCACTGTGCCGATATAAATATCGTTCCGCCCCAAAAAGTTCAGAGCGGTCTGCAAAGCGGGGTAGACCGCGTTGGCAAAGTGTTCTGTGCCATGGCCCATGAACACCGCTGCCCCTTCCGTCCTTGCCGGATGCTCCTGAGAGAGATGGTATGCAAACCGCTGTATGTCGCGGTTGTCCGACAGCAGCGGGCGGCCTACGGTCAAAGCTTCAAACCTGTCCGCCAGCGCGTCAGCCTCGGCCTTCAGCTTGTCGTATTCATACCCGTACAGCAAATGGGTGGGCTGGATAATCACCTGCCGGACATTCGCTGCCGAGAGCTGTTCCAAGGCTTCCGTCAAACTCGGAACCTCCTCGCCCCCGCTCTTTAAAATGCGCCGGATGGTGGGACTGGTAAATGCGCGGACAAAGATGCGTCCCGGCGCAGTGGCAGCAAGAACTTCCTCTACCGCCGAAATGCTGCGGCGTGCTTCCGGTACGCTAGTGCCAAAACTGGCGGCAACCAACGCTTGCTCAGACATAACTCTCCTCCTTCTTAATGGGTCCCAACAATGGTTTCGATGCCCCTACTGTGGAGCAGCTCCCGGATCTTTTCAATATGGGGGCAAAGCATCCCGTTCTTCCGGTCCTTTACAGCACAGATGCCGATATGCACGATGTCAACGCCGATGCTTTGCAGCCGGTCCAGCTTTTCCAGCATCCCGGCATCCGTTTCCGGCTCTGTCCCGCAGCCGTTGCAGTGGAAGAACGCCTCCAGAGAGACGTCTTTCCCAGCGTAAGGCGCAAATCCATGCTCCCGCCGGTTCCAGGCGTTCAGACAGCCCGCGCCGGTGCAGACCTTGCAGGCGTCCAGGCATGTCAGAACCGCGATCCGCTTCACAGTCATTCCTCTCTCCTTCCGCCAGGATGAAACAGGATGTGGAGACGTCCGTCTCCGTCCGTCATGATCTGCGCGTCCACCTCGTAGACCTCCCGGATAAATTCCGGTGTCAGCAATGCTTTCGGCGCACCCTGTCCGATGATCCTGCCGTCCTTTACGGCATACAGCCGGTCGCAGTACATGGCGGCGATATTCAAATCGTGGACGGCGGCAATGACCGTCCGGTCTAGACTCCGCACCAGGTCCATCAGTTGGAGCTGGTATTTGATGTCCAGATGGTTGGTGGGCTCATCCAGGATCAGGCAGGGCGTCCGCTGGGCCAGGGCGCGGGCCAGAATCACCCGCTGCTGTTCCCCGCCGGAGAGGGTGGAAAAGGAGCGGTCCGCGAAGGCTGTCATCCCCACTGTCTCCAATGATTCCGCCACGATCTGCCAATCTTCGGCGGTATCCCGGTCCAGAGCCCGCTTGTGGGGGGACCGGCCCATGAGCACCACGTCCTTGACGGAGAAATCGAAGTTATAGTAGTTATGCTGCGCCACCACGGCGACGCGCCGGGCGGAGTCCCGATAGCTGTAGCTGTCCAGAGACTTGCCGTCCAGATACACCGCGCCCTTTGTGGGCTTCAGTACCCGGTAGATGCACTTGAGGAGAGTGGACTTGCCGCTGCCGTTGGGGCCGATGACGCCCACCAGCTCCCGGTCGCCGATTTCCAGGTCGATGCCCTTGAGAATGTGGTTGCCGCTCAGGAGGGCTTCCACGGCTTTGGTCTCAATTTTCATCAGCCGCCACCTCCGAAACCGTACTTCTTACGGGCCATTAAGTAGATAAAACACGGCGCGCCGATCATGGAGGTCAGGATGCCGATTGGCAGCTCCGTACCGGGGATGATGACCCGGCAGGCTACGTCCGCCCACACCAGGAACACCGCTCCGGACAGGGCGCACAGAGGGATGAGCTTCTTGTGGTCCGTGCCGAAGATCATCCGCACCACATGGGGGACCACCAGCCCCACAAAACCGATCATCCCGGCTGAGTAGACCGCGAATCCTACCATCGCCGCCGATACCAGCAGATACAGTTGCCGCCAGCGGTGGAGATCCGTTCCCAAGGTAATGGCGCTCTCGTCGCCCAGGAGCATCAGGTTCAGGTTCCTGTGCTGGGTCCAGAAGAAGCCCGCCCCGAGGAGTGCCACCAACAGTACCGCAACATCGCCCTCCCAGGTGGCCCCCGCCAGGGAGCCCATCATCCAGTAGGTCACCGTCTGCATCCCCTCCCGGTCATGGGCGGTGTAGACAATGAAGTTGGAAAACGCGCTGCACACGCTGCTGACCGCCATGCCCGCCAGAAGCAGCTTTACGGAGTTGGCGCGGCTGCCCACATTGGCCAGCCCCACTACCAGGAGCGATACCCCGAAAGCTCCCAGAAAAGCCATGATGCCGATGGAATTTGCGCCGAATGCCGTTCCAACGCCCACCATAATCGCCAGGGTAGCGCCCAGGGACGCGCCGGAGGAAATGCCAAGCACATAGGGGTCCGCCAGGGGGTTTTTCACCACCGCCTGCATGACCACACCGCATACGGACAGGCTCACGCCGATGCCCGCTGCCAGGATCAGCCGGGGCAGGCGGAGGAACCATACCGCCCGGAAGAGGTTCCCCTCCCCCCAGGCTGGGTCTCCCGCGCCGAAGAGCTTGTAGAAGATCACATGATAGACGTCCGAAATGGGGATGTCCGTACTGCCAATGGTTACCGCCGCCAGCAGGGACAGTGCCAGCGCCGCCAGCAACAGGACCAGCGCCGCCATCCACAGCGGCGCACCGCGGGTATCCTTCCGGCCGGCCATGGCTTACTGGTACAGCTCCGGGTACATCCCGGCGGCGAAGGTGCGGATGCCGTCGATGGAGCGGACGGTGCTGGCGTACATATCGCCCAGCATGATGGTGCAGACCCGGCCGTTCTTCACCGCGCTCAGCTCCGCAAAGGCGGGATCGTCCACCACCTTGGAGCGCATCTCCTCCTCTACGCCCTCGGTGCGGGCCATGTAGACCACAAAGATCACATCCGGGTCAAGGCCCAGCAGATCCTCTTTGCCGACAGAACTGGCTTCCGGCTCCACCAGTTCGCCGCCCAGTTGCGTCACCATATCGCCGCCCAGGGAGGATGCTCCGTAGTTGGAGATGTCCTCGCCCAGGAACTCAATGACGGCCACCCGGGGTGCGTCCTGGCCCTTGGCCTGCTCCAAGACGCCGGCGATCTCGTTTTTCATCTCGTCCACAATGGCCCGGGCCTTGTCCTCCACATTGAAGATCTTGCCGATGTTGATGAGGTCGGCGTACTCGTTCTCCAGGACGCGGCTGCCGCCCCTGCGAGTATTGGTGCTGATATAAGTGTTGGTGCCATTGGTGATCCACTCAGGCTGATTGCCCAGGTTTTTCTCGCTGAAAAGAGAGCCCCAGGAGAAGATCATATCCGGTCCCATCATGAGGACGGTCTCCTTGTCGGGGGCAAAGACATCCTCGTTGTAGTTCATCTTGGCTAAACCGGCCTCCCACTCCGCCTTGACGGGGTTGTCCAGGCCGTAGCTGGCTGTCACGTGGTCCTCCAGGCCCAGGGCAATCATCGTCTCAATGGTTCCTTGATAGACGCACAGGACCTTCTCGGGGGCTTTTTCATAGGTAGTCTCAATCTCATTTCCCTCGTAGTCGTAGGTCGTGATTGTGACCGGATAGTAACTGGCCTCCGGCTGGGCCGGTTCAGCGGCGGGCTCGCTGGGCTGCTGGGTGCTCTCAGGCTGAGTGTTTTCCGCAGGGGTATTGGCGTCATTTGCGGGAGCGTTGTCGCCGCCGCAGGCAGCCAGACTCAGGACCATCGCCAGAGCCAGCAGCAGGGAAATTGCTTGTTTCATCATTGGTTCTCCTTTTCCTATTTTTCCATATCACCACAAAAAAGGACCTGCTCCCAAAAGAGAGCAAGTCCCAGACACGCCAAAATGGAGCCCCCGCCATCCAGCAGGGCCGCGCGCCGGACAGGCCCCTTTCTGCGGAAGATACCCATCCACACCGCTCCCAGCAGGTTTCCTGGCTCGCGCTTCCCTGCCCGCCGCGCCTTCTCGCTTTCGCAATGGCGTTTGCGGCGGACTCTTCGCTTACAGTGACCGGATCGCTCAGGACTTGCACCTGATTCCCTATTATCTCCCGCCGCCAAAGGCGCGGGAGCACTGGATGCAGGTATTCAGTTTCAGCGGCATTATATACCGCTTATGATTTGTTTGTCAATATGGAAATTTGATGAAACATGCATAAAAGTTTTAGGCACACTGTCAGTTGACTGAAGCCGCCATGCGTGCTATAGTTTTTGCAAATCAAATAACGTCCAGTTGCCGCCGCAGATTTGCGGCAGGCGGAACGGGGTGAGATGCCCCACGAGTCGGTCACTGTGATGCTTCCTTGAGAAGATGAGCCAGATACGCCGCGGCTGGACTGCAATCTGCCGGAACCGGACTGCGCCTGTTTTTCGGCCTCGTCATATCCTTTGGCGGGGCTGTGTACGTCCCGGCTTCGGCGCGGGGCGTTTTTCTGCGCTCCGCCATCCATTGTGTTTCCTCCGGCGCGGAATGGGGCCGTGCTGGGAAACAATATACCATCTCCCTTCATAATCTGCTCTATCATGGAACCCAAGGGGCCGCTCAGGTCTTCAAGACCTCCTGAGCGGCCCCTCGGGGTTTTCGGATTTCGGGGATAAAGAGCATCTGCTGAAACATTATAAAATCAGCTTGGCCAACACGATGCTGATCCCCCTTAACCGTTTTTATCTGGCTGGACAGGCCGGAAGTGCGGATAAAACGGTGAGGTGCCAGCGGAGCACCTCCTTCGGCGGCAAGGAAATGATAAAATCAGAGTATCTGCGTCTGACGGACGCAGCCCAGCGGCAGAAGGAGAAACTTTTGAAAAAATACCTTGCAATTTCAGAAAATAGGGTGTATACTAATTGTCAAGTTGAAGAGCGATAACCACATTTTGAAGAGCGATAACCACATTTTTCATGTTATGTGGTTGCCGGATTCAAAACTGAATATTGATTGTCCGCCGCAGCTGTATATTTCATGCGGCACATGGAAAGGGGTGAGAATCCCCACGAGTCGGTCACTGTGATGCCTCCCAAGAGGGGCTAAGTCAGATACATGGCGGTTGGGCACACATTCTGCCGGAACTGGAATGCGCTTATTTCGGCTTCACTGTATTCTTTTATAGTGAAGCCGTGCGCGTTCTGTACTGAAAAGTATAGAGCGCGTTTTCTTTGGACGTACTATGCGCGGAGGCCGGCGAAATGAAGCAGGAAAAGCAGAACAAAAGCAATCAAGTGAACCCCGACCAGATTCTTCGGCGGCAGATGGAACGCCGCGCCGCCGCCGCTTTGCGGCAGCATAAGGACTTCGCCCGCGCACATCAGGAGGACAGCCGTGAGGACCTTCTTGCGTATGTCCGGCGGCGCACGGAGGAATTGGGCCGCACGCCGTTCCCGGAGGAGATCACCGGCAGTCCCTTTCTTGCCAGCCAGTTTGCGGGCGGCTGGGCGGGTGTGATCAATGCGGCGGGACTTCCACCGCTGCCCGGAGCGTCAATCGGCGTGGTCAGAACAGACCGCGCCTCCGAGTTCCAGCGGCAGGTCCGGCTCCACCGCAGGATCAAGGCGGAGAAGCGCGAGAAGAAAGAGGCCAGGCAGAAGAAAAAGCAGCAGCAGACACTTAAACCACCCCACAAAAGCAAGAGCACCCCGGCCCAGAAGCGCAAGGCGGAGAAAAAAGCCCTTCAAATGGAGGTGGACATGGCCTGGGGACAGGAGCATGAGGCGGATACAGACGAGCAGCTTCTGGACTACATCCGCAGGTGCGCCGGGAGTCTGCCGAAGGGGCAGGCTCTCCGGAAGGAGCAGGTGCTGGGCGGGTATTACATAGAAAAGCGGTTTCACAGGTGGGCTGTGGCGCTGTCCCTGGCAGGGCTTCCCCTGCCGGAGGGGTTTGTGCCCGCCACCACTGAGGACCTAGACAAATATGCAAGGCTTCGCGCGGAGCGGGAGGCCAACCGGCTAACCGTGAAATAGCGGAACTCTACATAGAGGCAACTGAATGCCAGCAGAACGGAATGGATTTGGGGAAGTATACGGTGATAGGAGTGTGCCAAGGGCCAGCAACGGAGTTTACACTGAGAGGCGGGCGTGGCAGTAGGAAAGTCTTGTTGTAGGTGTAACAAATTTAGGACCTGTCCGTAAACAGCTAGGATGGACGGGAAGGAGTCTTCTCCAGACAATCGTGGCACAAGCGAAATTAATCAAAGCAAACCGAGGAGAGCTGCCAGCAGAGGTATAACCGGGAGCGGCAAAATTTCCCCGCAGGCTGTCCGTGAAACCGGTCATGTCGGGAAATGGGCCACAACTGAATAACTGAATAACGGCAGGGAGAGATGATACAGATTTCAGGGAAGTGTGCCATGATAGGAGCGCGCCAAGGATCTGACAACGCGGCTTTGAAGCGGGGGCGCAGGAACGGGTATCCCTGTTGTGAGAGTGAAAATGGGGGCAGTTTTGCGTTCTTTTGGCTTGCAACTTTTTATCACTGCTTTATCATGCGTTTATCACCAATTCGCCTGTTTTTGCAACGGATTATCACTTGTGAGTATGCCTTTATCACTTGTAAGCAGAAAAATTTATCACAAGTGAGTAGGGGGTTACTCACGAATGAGTATTGACACGGCGCGCAGGGCCTGTCTATAGTGGAATTGCCGGACCGCATTCCACAAAAAGGACAGGAGGTGAATGTGTCATGTTGATTTGTAGGAACGGGCGTCTTTACGCAGGCCGGTCGTCCTTTGCCCTGGCCGATGGCTGCAAAGTGAACGACGCACCGCTGGCTGCCTATCGAAACGGCATCAACCTTTGTACTGGCGACGAAACGTGTATGATTGATGTCAATTTCGAGCACGGCGTCGGCGGCGCGAGGGAGAGCATCGAGGACAGCATGGTGTCGGAGGAGCTGGCGGATCTCTCGCCGAAGGTGGAATCCAGGACCTATGGCGGCCAGACCTGTTGGTGCATCGAGTATACGGGCGATCTGCACCGGTATTTTGAGGCGCGGTTTGACGCTCCGACGGGCTTGAAGGACAGTGAAGGCCGCGACATCAACATTTTCCGCATGGTGGTGACAGCTCCCCATGACAGCAGCATCAAATCTGTGCGCCGCAAGTCCGAAATCACAGGGTTGCTCAACAGTTTTCAGCCCTAACAGATGATTATTGTAACAAAAATACCGCTTCTCCCTAGAAATCAGCTCAAAACAGAGGGCTGCTCAGGTAAAACCGACTGGGCGGCCCTCTGTTTTTGTCATAATCTTCCCCCCACCGGCCCGGTTGCCGGAGCTGTATCCATATGATATAGAGGTGCTTCTTGTGAACGCTATCGTCATCGAACTGAAAAAAAGAAAAGTGAAACTGGGCCTGAGCAATCGGGAGCTGGCTACCATGTCCGGCGTCCCCTACGGAACGGTCTGCCGTCTTTTGTCAAAAGAGGATTATACGCCCAATTTGCAGACCTTGAAGGATTTAGCCAAGGCTTTAGATATGTCCATTGACGATATCGTGGGGTTGAGCGAGACCCCAGAGGCGGCGGAGCAGCCATCGGAGGAGGAAAATCTGCCTTCGGAGACCGTTCCAGCGGAGCAGCCGGATCCTGCCGGACCGGAAGAAGCGGCGGAAGCGGTGGTTTCCTCCGCAATACGCGCCTATGAAATGCTGCTGGAGGAGCGTCAGAAGGAACTGGACGCAAAGGATTTATGGCTGCATAGGCTGTTTATTCTCTGCTGTATCCTGGTCGGCGTAATCATTGCCGTGCTGATTTTTGACCTTCTCAACCCATCCGTCGGCTTTTTCCGCTCCTGATCCCCGCTGTCAAGCCCTTTCTTTCAAAAAATCAGGTTTTTGCTCATTCACTTTTGATAAACTCCTACTCACTTGTGAGAAACCCTGTTCACAAGTGAGAAAGTGAGAAAGATTATCACCTGAGGGCAGAAGTTTATCACGAATGAGTATGGTTTATCACCTTTTTGCAGGCACTTTATCACCCTTTCGCAGGGGATTTATCACCTGTGAGAAAGGGTTACTCATTTGTGAATGACCTGCGAAACCCCTGTTTATCACCTCAAGTGCGAAGGTTTCTCACTTGCGAGTGCGAAAGCTACTCACTTGTGAGCAGGAGTTTCGCACAAATGAGCAGGGGTCATTCACTTCTGAGTATTGACTTTCGCACCCCCGCTGCCGTATATTGGCCCCAGACAAAGCAACACGGCAAACGCAAAACCCAAAGCCGAACAGTCAAGGTTGCTGGTCGAACAGCCAAGGCGGCGCGGACAACATCATATAGAAGCTGGCCTTCGCCAGTATCAATAAGGTGAACCGCACCGACAACTGAATAGCAGCCATGGGAAGAGATACAAGTACCAGGGAAGCGACGCCAGGAAATGAGCGCGCCAAGGACTTGAAAACGCGGTCTACGTCGCGGCGGGCGGGAGCGCAGGAAACCATACCATTGGCTGTGTGAATCAGCAGGCTATTCGATTAGAAACACCTGGACTGGATGCTTCGTCTTCCCCTCTGTGTCTCTTTCATTATAGAGAGGCAGAGAGGGGAGGATGGGGCCCTATCCTCTCCCAGTACCTGACCGACACCCGGAGTTGCAAATCCGGGATGCCATACCACAACAATGTGTATGCAAAGGAAGAAGGTGTTTCCATTGGATCACTCACTTTTCGGCGGAAGCAGCCGGAACCATCACTGATACCGCCGGGACAGGTTCCCGACCGGCGATCCGTCCCAGAGGGAACGACAACACAACAACAAAAATGATAAAATTTGAAAGGAGATACAGTCATGAAACGCATTCAGAATCTCAAGAGGACCATCGCCCTGTTCCTGGCCATGCTGATGGCCGCCACCTCTACCGCTTTTGCGGACTGGGACAGCTTCCAGGGCAACGACGACAACAACGGCACTTCTACCTACGGCGTTACCAGCACGAGTCCCAGCACTACCACAGTACCCCTCCCCAATAACGGTGCGACCACCGGCCTGGACGTGGAACCCCTGGTTTATGGCAGCCGCATCTACGCCTTCCACAACGGCGGCAGCAACGGCGCAACCGTGACAGCTGTGAGCGCCACCAATGGCAGCCAACTCTGGACAACGGTTGTTGGCCCCAAGGCAAACAACGTCTCCCAGGTCGCCACGCCGGTCATTACTGCGGATGGCAAGACCATGTATGGTGTATATACCTATGGACATGACACCAAGACAACGAACTTTGAGGACGTTACCATCCCCGCTGGTGGGAAAGAAACCAGGAGTTTCTCGTTCACGCTCCCGTACACCTATAGTAACCTGCAGATTGCCACTGGTCTCTCCAATACGGAGTGGAAGACAAATCCCAGTACCTCTCTGAGCGGTAACGCTACTATCAAGAAAAATGGCAGCACCGTAGCCACACTTTCCGGTTCTTCCTATGAAGATCAGGGCTTCAGCCTCTACTACGGTGATTATAGCGGCGGTCCTCTCCAGAAGGGTACCTATACCGTTGATGTGACTATCACCAATAACATGACCAGCGACGTTTTGTGGACCGGTGCAGGCGCACAGGCTTTGGTGAACTATTGGGAGATGTTCCAGGTTACCGGCATCGACGGCAATAATCCTCAAGTCAAGATGCTAACTGCGGAACCCAGCAGCGATCCCGATAATCCCAGCAACAACGGCTATGGTCAGCCTGCTTCTCCCCTGACCCTGGCAGGCGGCTACGTGTACTTTGGCATCTACGACGGCGACGTATCCTACTTCCAGTACAACACCGATTCCGAGGCAACGTCACCGCTCAGCAAGTTCACTCCCGGCAATAACAACAGTTTCTATAACGCCGGTGCGGTGGTTGTTGGCAGCAACGTAATCTTCGGCAGTGAGAGCGGAACACTGTATATGCGGCCCGTTACAAACTTCAGCGGAGGAGCAGGCGATACGGAGATTCTTTCCAACGCCGGAAAGATTCGTTCCAGCATCTGCTATGATAGTACCGAGGGTTACATCTATTTGACCAGTCAGAACGCCATCCTGTGGAGGGTCAAGCTCACCGACAGCGGTTTTGATTCTACTAAAGTGAATTCCGTGAACATCGCTACGGGGAGTGCTTCCAATAGCGCTTCCACCCCGGTGATTTCCTCTAGCGGACTGATTTACGCCAGCGTCTATGGCTACAATAAGGCGTTTGTTGGCGAGGGTTATATCGTGGCGGTAAGCCGGAGTCACTTCACAGATAATGATGTTCACAGCGTATACTCCGGTGACTTGGTGCAGTGCTCTCCGGTGGTGTATAGTCAGGATACGACAGACTATATTTACTTCACCACAAACATGCCGAACGGAAGCGGATACTGCTACAAGTGCCAGTATGCTTCTGACAGCGCTTCTCTCCAGTGGAGCGTTACACCTTCTTCCGGTGGTAACGGCTATGCGGTTCAGGGATTTGCAATGGGCATGTATACAGAAGAAGACGAAGAGGGCGAGACTGTTGATGTTCAATTTGGTGCTTTCGGAAATGATAGTTCCCAATTGGTGATCGTCAAATGAAGAAAAAATGCAGTAAAAAGATGTTAAGGGCTGGGTCCGGCGTAAGCCGGGCCCAGCGCCTTTTGTCCTTTATTCTTGTAATCCTCTTCTCATTAGATTTTCTACAATTTGAGGCACAAGCAAAATGGGGGAATTATGGTGATCCAACATTTTATATCACCAGCAATGTAGAACTCGCCACTTCATCATCGGAAGATCCTTGGTTACAAGTTTGGTGCGATGGTGGCTACAAACAAATTGAATCAAAGACTAATGAGACAGGAAAATTTCAATATTCATGTGTGCTTACAGGCAAAGCTAACCCTATAATTTTGTCCATCAATAACTATGGTCAGAATACAAATGAATGCAAATATTTACTGAAAAAATTAGAATTTGGTGGAACCAGACAAAAGAGTAAGAACGATCCAACCATTGAACAACTGTCTCCAAAATCAACAGAGGATATTCCTGTTTCCGCTGGTGCCGATCCTACCGAGATTCAAGATTATCCTGGAGCACTGTCAAATAAATCCCCACTTTCAATAACATGGAGAACAGATGGTTGCATCGAAATTATGTACCCGGGAAACTCTCCTTCATCGTTTGTAAAAACACTGACTGTTGACCTTTCTTTTGAGGAAAACAGTCTTGTGGCATTTGACAAAGCCAAATTAGAAGTTTCCTCGCCCTCATCGGACGGTGTTGCTGGCAGTGTAGAGTTATCTGATTCTGGTCGTAATGTGTTGCTTGAGGATGGTAAGCAAGCTACCAGCTATACCGTCACCGCCTCCGCCAACCCCGGCTACGAGTATGACGGCTACACGTTGACTACGGCGAGCGGAACAGAAACCGCCGCATGGGATTCCGTCAGCTACACCTACGATACAAAGGAATCCGGCTCGGATAACATGCGCGACAGTCGCCGCTCCACGGCGACTTTTGATGTTACCATCACTGAGGATGCGACCTTGGACTTCCATTTCAAAGAAATGGATATTGACGCGCTCTTTGCACAGATGGGAGAGGAAACATCAATATCGCGGTTCTCGGTGGATGTCGTAAATCAGGAAACCAGCGTGGCTCTCACCGCTGGTGTATCGCCGGACGGCACACCGGTGAAGAACTACAAGGCAGGGGACTGGGCTTATATCAACCTCCATGTTCCTTTCCATGGTACCTTCCCCTGGCAGGCCAGTGAAAACCCGGTTAAAATTTCAGTTTATGCCGGAAACGGCGTGGAAGGGGAGCCCGACGACCTCCTTGTATCGGGCGAGAATCAACTTTCCACAGGCATGTATTTCGTTGATGGAAAGATCGCATACTATCCAATCAATCTCCATCCGTATACAGGCTTCTTTAGCGGAGAGCTTCGCGGACTGAATCTGGATCTTCGGCTCCAGATGCCAGAGACAGACTACATCACGGCGGTGGTGGAGTGGCCCTACTACGGCAAAACCTGGAAAATTCCTATCAAGGTCATGAATACCAACGATTCCTATGTAACCAAGCTGCGGAATCTCTACAACAGTCTCCGTACATCGACCGGCTATGATCCATTCCGGTACAATCTGGATTACATCTATGAATCAGAGGTTTCCAAAATCCTTGCTGCCGATACAGATGCGGAGAAGGCCGCTATTCTGGAACAGTCTCTGAAACTGGTAGCGGATGCGGCCAAGGGTGTGGGTGCAGATGCTGTGGTTTGGCGCTTTAATGGAAGCAACCATAAGACCCTTCAGATACAAGACTCCAAACCCATTCTCGTTGGTGTTCCCTCCAATAACAACGGATATTTGATGAATGGACATCTCAGCACAATCGCTGCGCTGGATGGAGCATTTCCCAACAACTGGACTTATGAGTACACCATGAGCGCTTTCGGCGCAGCGGTGAATCATGTTACCTGGGGAGGCGAGGACGACACAGGAAAACAGATTACCCACAAAGGCCCCGGCTTTGATGACGGCAACTACGGAAGCTTTTTTACCAGTGCGGAAGGCTATTCCAATGTTGGTGTTTCCGGCTTCAAAACTTCCGATGGCGATGTCATGGCTTGGAACTCTCCCGCCCACGAGGGAACCTGGACCTGGGCGCTGCTGCGGTACTATTACCTCTACAAAAAGGTCGATTCGGCGATAATGACCGATGAGGCCATTGAGGCAATGGTCAACGAGAAGATGGTAGCGAACGGATACCCACCAAGAGATGCCGGTTATCTTGGAATTCTGGGTATTGCGGAAATGGAAGATCTGTTCAAGGATATTGACTTGGACGGCGATGGCGACAAGACCAATGATTTCCGCCGCTACGGGCATTTCAAGGAAGAAACTCCCGCAAACGAGGTCATTCGTCTTATCAACGCTATCGGTAGCGTAAGTCCCCGCAGCAAATCGGACATTGAAAAAGCCAGAGCAGCCTATAATGCGCTGAGCACAGGGGAAAAGGCTAAAGTAACCAATTATGACGTTCTGGCCGCTGCGGAGGAAACCTATCGCAATCTGACGGCTTCCTCCACCAGTTCGACGTGGAGCGATGCACTGAATGCTGCATTGACCTCCTTCCAGGGTAAGACTCCTGTAGTTGGCAGTACTGGCGGCGAGTGGACGGTGCTTGCTATAGCGCGGCAGTTAATGACTGACATTGACGCCGAAGCAATGGAAGACGGGACATTCCCAACAGATACAGTGTTCGCAAAGAAGTATCTTGCAGCGCTGGACACAACGCTGGGGCAGTCAGGTCTAAACGGCCTGGACCCCACCGGGAATCAACACACGGAGTATTCCCGTATTGTCCTGGCACTCTCTGCGCTGGGGATTGACGCGGAGAATTATCAGGCGGGCAACGGCGGAAACTACAACTTCATCGCCAAGCTGGGGGAAACCGACGCGGTGATCTCCCAGGGCATCAACGGCCCAATTTTCGCTCTGCTGGCGCTGGATTCCAAGCCCTACTGCCCGGAGAACACCACCCTGCGGCAGACCTACATCGACGCGATCCTGCGCAACCGGACCAGTGATGGCGGCTTCTCCTACGACGGCGTGAAATCCGACGTGGACATGACAGCCATGGCGATCCAGGCGCTGGCCCCATATTATCTGTCAGATCTCAATGTCCAGAAGGCAATCAATGAAGCCCTGTCCCTTCTCGCCGGGATGCAGTCCCCCCAGGGCGGGTTCTACAGCAACGGGACCTACAACTCCGAGAGCTGTTCCCAGGTGATCGTGGCGCTGACGGCGTTGGCGTATCACACCGGGAACGGGACTCTGACCGGCGACACCTGGACGGTCTGCGGCACAACTTTCAAGAACCCGGTCAACGCCCTGATGGCGTTCTACAAGGACGGCAAATTCGGTCATGCGCTGGGCGAGCAGGACGATATGGCAACCGAGCAGGCGGCCTACGCTCTGGTGGCCTACAGCCGGTATACAAGCGGCAGGACGCCGCTCTATACCATGCGGGACGCCTTCGAGACAAGTCCGAGTACGGACCGGGACGACTTGGAGGCTGCCAAGCGGAGCGTAGCCGCTGCACTCGATACTCTGAGTTGGCTCACCGCCACTACAACAGCGGACGCCGAGACTGAGATCAGGTCGCAGCTTGCGGGTGTAACGCTGCCCGGCGGCGTCACCGCAGCTGTGACTGTGAATACCGCCAAAGCTCCGATAGACGGCACGGAGATCTCCCCCAACGGCACGCCGGGCGAGGTAACCTTCACCGTGACGCTGACCAGAGGCAGTCTGAGTGACACCGTGACCCGCTCCAAGTCCTTCCCGGCGACGCCGTATCTCTCCGGCGACTTTGGCCTGCGGTCTGTCACCGTGCTGGGAAAAACCGGAACGGTGGACGGCTATGCCGTGACCGTGACGCTGGAGAAGGAGAAGGCGGAGCAGGGCATGGTGGGTGATCTGGACTTCCAGATCGTGCCCAAGGACAGCGCGGCAGTAATCAGCACACCTGTCCGGCAGAGCTTCGACACCTGGACCTTCACCATCACCGCCGCCAGCGGGGCGTCCGCCACGTATACCATCCGCATTGCGGCCTCCGACGACGCCCAGGCTCTCGCCCAGGCCAACGTCAACGGCGCGGCCAGCATCGTTGAAAAAGCAAATGGCGAGAGGCTTCCTGTGGGTATGCGGACGGAGGCTGAGATCGACGGCTGGGCCCGCGCCCTAGTTCCCGGCGCCGTGAGGGTGCAGAGCGTAAGCGTGACTGAGATTGTGCCGCCTGTTGACGGGAGCAGGGATGACCAGGATGGCACGAACGGCAGTGCCAAAATCACCATGACGCTTGCCTCCCCCTATGAGGCCGGTCCTGCGGCTTCCGTCGATTTGGACGAGCCGAAGAATATGGTTGGGGACAGCACCATCCTGCCCACTCCCCCGGAGGAACAGGTCACGCCTACCGAGGAATCCACTGTTATCCCCAAAGGGACACCCATCGTTCCCGAGGATACCGGCTTCCATGAAGAATCCACCGTTATCCCCGAAGAGATGCCCATTGTCCCCGAGGATACTGGTTTCCATGAGAAAGAAGTTATCCAGGAGGCGGAGGCCGTACCCTATATGGGGCCGGAGCGTGCCACGCAGTACGCAACGCAGACCGTCATCATCACTGTCATACTTCCCGCCAAGCCCTACGAACCCTCCGGGGACACCAGCGTGGCATCTGTCACCTACAACAGCACACCGCTGACGCCCGATGAGAGCGGTTACAACTACACCCTGGAGCTTCAGCCGGGCGAGAGTGTGGGCCCCACCCTGTTCGTGGTCACTGTGGCAGATGAGGGCGGCGCAACCGTCGGCCCTGTCACCTCTGCCGGCGACGGCCTCTGGCAGTTCACCGTGACCGCTGAAAACGGCACAAAAGCGACCTATACCATCAAGACGGCTACCGTGTCCGGCACCCTGGCGGAGAACCAGGCGGCGGTGGAAGCGGCGTATAACAACGCCAGCGCCATGACTGGCTGGACCATCCCCATGGGGACGGCGAACACGGAACCCACGGTCAAAACCTACATCAGCACCGCCCTGTCCACTGCCGCCGGGAACGTGGACTGCAAGATCGAGGTAACGAACCTCCAGCCCGCCGTGGAGGGAACCGCCGGAACCCCGGCAGGTACCAACGGCAGCTATACCGCCCAGGTGACCTTCTCCAAGGGCACCCCCGGCACCTCCACCTATGTGGAGCAGACGCTGCCCATCAGCGGCACCATCACGGCGAAAGCCTATGAGGTCAGGCCGGAGGGGACGATCTCGGTATCCTTCCAGCTCCTGGGCGACGACGCCCACGGAGACCCCGGCACCGCCAACACCCACACCCTCAGCGGCGGCGGGCTTCAGAAGTGGATCGACCGCACGGGCATCGAAGTTCCCGCCGGTTCCACGGTGGGCGATGTGTTCAAGCTGGTGCTGAACGAGGCGGGCTACACCTATGTTGGCTTAGAGAGCAACTACATCAAATCCATCACCAAGCCCGGCGGAACGCCCCTGGGAGAGTTCACCAACGGCAGGCTCTCCGGCTGGATGTATACCGTCAACGGGACCCACCCCGACCGGGGCCTGAACAGCTGGACAGTATACGATGGGAACCAAATTGTTTTCCACTACACGGACAACTACACCCTGGAGGAGGGGCGGGGCGGACAGATCACCCCGGACCAGCCGGGACCCGGGGTGGATACCTCCACCTACGGCAGCGCCCTGACCGCCGCTCTGGCGCGGGTCGCCGGACAGACGCCCAACCCCGGCGTAAGAGCCACAGGCGGCGAATGGGCCGTGCTGGGGATGGCCCGTGGCGGGACCATCACCCCCGCTGTCACAGAGAAATATCGGAACAACCTATACTACTACGCCCGGCAGCACGGCGGAGAGCTGGACGCCTCCGGCTACCAGCACACAGAGTATTCCCGTGTGATCCTGGCGCTGACGGCGCTGGGGGAGGACGCTTCCAGCTATGAGGGCTATGATTTCGTGACGCCCCTCTTTGATAACGGCTGCCAGCAGGTTTCCGTCCAGGGCAACAACGGCACGGCTTTCGCCCTCATCGCCCTGGATTCCGGAAACTACCGGGACGACACCCAGGGCAACGCGGCCCGGGCCCAGTGGATCAACGCCCTGTCCAGCGCCCAGCTGCCCGGCGGCGGGTGGCCCATCTCCAGCGTCTCCGGCGGTGCGGACACAGATACCACCGCCATGGCGGTGCAGGCCCTGGCCCCCTACTACACCGGAAGGCGGACCCTGCCCGCTGGTGTGAACAGCGCGATTGTGCGCCAGATGGTGGACCGTGCGCTGGCCTTCCTCTCCGGGCAGCAGACCGCCAGCGGCGGCTTCGGCAGCAGCGAGACGGACGCCCAGATCGTGGTCATGCTCTCCGCCCTGGGCCGCGACGCGGCTTCGGACAGCAGCTTTACCAAGGGCGGCAGGAGCGTCCTGGAGGATCTGCTGGGCTACCGCGACACCGCTACCGGCGGCTTCTCCCACCGGCAGGATTCCGGCGTGGACCAGATGGCAACCGAGCAGGCGGCCTACGCCCTGGTGGCCTATGACCGCTACAAGCACAGCAGGAACACCCTTTACGACATGACCGACGTCTTTACCGCCGAAGCAGCGTCCCCGGTCATTCCGATTCAGGCGGTCGTCACCGGCGGCGTCCCCACAGCGGCGGTTCCCGCCCAGAAGGTCGCGGAGGCTATCTCCGAGGCGCAGAAGACCGGCAGCGGGACCATCGCCATCAAGACCGCCGGCGGCGAGTCCGCCAGCGCGGTGGCAGTGGAACTGCCCGCCCAGTCCATGCAGGCAGCGGCAAGCGCCGGCGTCGGCATGACGGTGAAGACCGCAAAGGGTACGGTGAGCATCCCCGCCGAGGCGGCGCGGGCCATCGTCCAGACCGCCGGAGGCGCGGACACCATCCGCATCCACGCGGAGACAAAGACCCTCAGTGCGGTCCACGATATCCTTGGCGAGGACCTTGACGCCGGCAGCGCCGTGATAGAGGTGACTATCACCGCCAACGGACAGCCCATCAAGTCCTCCCTGGGCAGCAGGCCCGTCAACGTCCGAATCCCGGTGGGGCGGAACTTCACGGTTGGACGGCAGTATGACGTCACCGTCATCCACAGCGCCGTGGACATTGAGCGGAACAGGACCGGTGTGTGCGCACGGAACGGGAGCGACCGGTATGTGGAGCTCACCGTCAACCGCTTGAGTACCTTTGTGGTGAAGGCGGTGGCGGAGGACCGCACCGTTACCGCAACCGCCGGGGACAACGGCAAGATCACACCCAGCGGCGATGTTACCGTACCCAACGGCGACAGCCAGCGCTTCACCATCGAGGCGGATGAGGGCTACGAGCTCAAGGAGCTGCTGCTGGACGATGAGAAGGTGCAGTACGTCTGGGTCGAGGGTGTGGAGAAAGAGCTGACCAGCAGCAGCCACATCAAGGCTGCGGACTACATCCTGTCGGATGTCACCGAGGACCACACCCTCCGGGCGGAGTTCAAGCGGGGCATCCAGCTCCCGGACTACGGCCCGGTCATCGGCCAAGTGACCATCACCGTGGAAAACAGCACCTACTCCGGCGGTGCGTTCACCGGCACGATGGTATCCGGGACCTACGACCTCTGCCAGCGGGACACCATGATGACCAGCATCCTCAAGGCGCTGACGCTGAACGGGTACGCCTGGAGCGACAGCAGCGGCAAGGATGACTACGACATCACCTACATCGCCCACATCACCAAGGACGACGCAAGCCTGGGCGAGTTCGACGGCGGCAGCGGCTCCGGCTGGATGGGCACCCTCAACGACTGGTTCACCAACGAGGGCTTCCAGGCATTCCGGGTAGGCGGCTACGGCGGCCACGCCCTGGAGGACGGCGATGAGATCCATGTGGTCTACACCACGAACCTGGGCGCGGACGTAGGCGGCGGACGGGGCTACCCGGACACCAGCCTTGCAAGTCTGGACATCAGCGGCGGCACCCTGGTTCCCAAGTTCAGCGGCGACGCCCTGGAGTATACCCTGATGGTTCCCGAGCGGGGCACGGATGTTACCGTCACGCCCCATGCCGTAAACAAGACCTTCATGGTCAAGACGTTCCTCAACAACTACAACAGCGAGTCCTCCCTCTATAAGCGGACGAAGAGCATCCCGGTCAAGCCCGGCGATACCCTGTACATCGGGGTAGGCGAGTCCGGCTGGCCCACCTCCTTTGACGCGGGAAGCTACTCCGCCACCTGCTACACCATCAAGGTCGTCAGCTCCGACATCCAGTCCCGGATCGACGCTCTGCCCAAGCCCGAGGAGATCACTTATGAGAACTACAAGGGCTATGTGGAGCTGGTGGAGCGGCTGCGCAAGGACTACGACAAGCTGAAGGATGAGGAGAAGGCGGAGATCAAAGCCGAAAAGCTCATCGAGGTGGAGAAGCGGATCAAGCTCTTCCAGGAGATCGACAAGACGAAGGAGCTTCTGAACGCTATCCCCGAGGCGAAGGACCTGAAGAAGTCCAACGCCCGGAAGATTCAGGAGCAGGTGAAGGCGGCTTATGACGCCTACCAGAAGCTCACGGAGGAGCAGCAGAGCTACATCGCCAAGGAGGATGTGACCAAGCACAACGCCGCTGTGGAGTGGCTGGAGAAGCTGGGCTACAAGACGGACGGCCCCATCCTCATCGGCGAGGACGGGAAGAAGCCCGCTGCACTCCCCTTCACGGACGTTGACAAGCACTGGGCCCTGGAGTCGATCCAGTTCGTCTATGAGCACAATCTGATGAACGGCACCAGCGCCACCGCCTTTGAGCCCAACAGCGAGATGACCCGTGCTATGTTCGTGACGGTGCTCTACCGGATGGAGGGACAGCCCTCTGCCGGCACAGCAAACAGCTTCACGGACGTACCCGAGGGACAGTGGTACACGGAGGCGGTGAAGTGGGCCGCGGCCAACAGCATCGTCAATGGCATGACCCCCGATACCTTCCAGCCAAATGCCAACGTAACCCGTGAGCAGATGGCGGCGCTCATGTTCCGCTACGCCAAGTACAAGGGCTATGATATTACCGCCGCAGCGGAGCTGGGGAACTACACGGACAACGGACAGGTCCACGACTGGGCCTATCGGGCCATGCAGTGGGCCAATGGTGTTGGGCTGATCCAGGGCCGCACTGAGACCACCCTGGTTCCTGCCGGCACCGCTACCCGCGCTGAGAACGCCACCATCCTCATGCGCTTTCTTCAGAGGTTTGAGGCGGCAAAGTACCAGTAACAAGCAATTCTCTTTACATGGTTGGGAGCGGGCGGCGTCCAAATGGACTTCCCGGACGCCGCCCCATCCCCCAAGTTTCAGACAACTTCATCCATCAGCATCCAGGCAGGAAATCATGCAGATACGGGCCTGCCCCCGCCGTCAAGCCGGCACACCTGGTTTGCCAATTTCGGGCGGGATGTGTGGAAAGCGCTCTCTCCCATCAGACAGGAGAGGGCGCTTTCTTTGGGAAAGGAAGGTATTATGAGCACACAGGGAAAGCCTCCCAGCCAGGGGAGGCCGCTCACGGAAAAAGAGCTGGCATCCTACCGCAGGCAGTTGGCGGAGCTGGACGAGGCGGCGCACCGGCCGGGAGGCGATCTGAGCCGGTGTGATACGGCCACCTGGGACATATTTGACCCGAACGGCTGGCGGGGGCGGCAAATCTACGACAGCTTTTCATCTGAGGAGCTGCTGGATGTGGTCATCCGTACCATGGCCCACCGTGGACACAAGCCGGATTATAACGATATTTATTGCGTCTGCCTCCGCTATTTGCGGCGGCGCTTTGGAAATCTCGCGGAGGTCACGGAGCAGGCCAAGCGGCGGATGCGGAACGAGCAGCAGTGGCCTATCGACTGGCCGGAGCGGGTGTCCGTCACCCCGATATTGGAAAAAAGGTGGCGGGAGCCGCCTGACGAGACGGAGCTGGCTCTCCTGAAGGACCTGTGCCGGAGGGCGCGGGAGACAGGAATGACGCCGGAGCTTACCCCTGAGGAAAAAGCCCGGCTCAATAAGTTTGGCGGAGCCGGGCAGGTCATGAAAATGATGGGCATCCCCATCCTGCGGGGGAGCGAACTGCGGCACCTGAAAAAATACTGGCAGGAAGAACGGGAAAAACAGGCGGCAGGAGCCGCCACAAAAAATATGGAGGAGACGAAATGAAAGGGACGAAAGAAAGAGCGGCCAGCCTCCTGCTGGTCATGGTCCTGCTGCTGGGCCTGACGGCCCCGGCCAGCGCGGCGGTGACGCAGAGTGATCTGCAAAAAGCAGTGGACGGCAGCGCGGCCTATATGCTGCAAGCGGTAAAGGGCCCGCAGGTAGGGTCCATCGGCGGCGAGTGGGCGGTGATCGGGCTTGCCCGAAGCGGATACGATGTGCCGCAGAGCTACTATGACAGCTATCTGAGCACAGTAACAAAATATGTTCAGAACAAAAAAGGAATCCTGGACGAGCGGAAATATACGGAGTACAGCCGGGTGATTCTGGCCCTGACGGCCATCGGTGCGGACCCAACCGATGTGGCGGGGTACGACCTGGTGAAGCCCCTGGGGGACTTTGAGAAAACCATCTGGCAGGGCATCAACGGCCCCATCTGGGCGCTCATCGCACTGGACAGCGGCAATTATGAGCCGGCAGGCGCTCCCGGCATCCAGCAGCGGTACATTGATGAAATCCTCTCCCGGCAGTTGGATGACGGCGGCTGGAACCTGACGGGCAAGGGCGGGGCAGGCGCCGCGGATGCGGACCTCACCGGCATGGCCCTGCAAGCCCTGGCGAAGTACCAGGACCAGAGCGCCGTCAAGACCGCGACGGATGAGGCGCTGGCGTGTCTGAGCGCCATGCAGACCGAGAGCGGCGGCTTCGGTTCCTGGGGGACCGCCAACTCCGAGAGCTGCGTCCAGGTGATCGCGGCCCTGTGCGAACTGGGCATCGGCCTCGACGACAGCCGGTTCGTGAAGAACGGCGTCACACTGCTGGACAACCTTCTGACCTTCCGGCAGGCGGATGGCAGCTTCCTGCACACGGCGGACGGCTCCGGGTCCAACCAGATGGCATCCGAGCAGGGCTTTTATGGCTTGGTGGCGGCTCTGCGGGCGGCAAAGGGACAGGCCAGCCTCTACCGCATGAGCGACACCGGCACAGCGCCCTCAACGCCCGGCGCTTCCACCGGGACGGGCCTTGCGGGAAAGGACCCGGCGGTACAGAAAACCTCTATCACCGCCCCCGGAACCACCTTCCCTGATATCGCCGGTCACACGAATCAGTCTGCCATTGAAGCCATGGCAGCGCGGGGGATCATTTCCGGCAGCAACGGCGTTTTCAACCCCGACAACACCATGACGCGGGCGGAATTTGCCGCAATTATCGTCCGGGCGCTGGGCCTGACCACGGAAACCACCGGGCAGTTCACAGACGTATCAGCGGATCAGTGGTACGCCCCCTACGTGGGTGCGGCCTACAAGTACGGCATCATCACCGGCACAACAGCGACCACCTTCAATCCTGGCGGAACCATTAAGCGGGAGGACGCCGCCGTCATGGCGGCCCGCGCGGCGAAGCTCTGCGGATTGGATACGGATATGGATGCCTCCGCCATACGAAATGTGCTGGCGCAGTTCACCGACTATATCCGGACCAGCGAGTATGCCCGTCCCCCTTTGGCGTTCTGCTATCACGCGGATATTCTCAGCCAATCCGACCTGGACATCTGGCCCGCCGACGCCGTGAAGCGGTGCGAGGTGGCGCAGATGCTCTATAACCTGCTGGATAAGGCGGAACTGCTATGAACTGGTGGAAGAAAAACAAGTGGAAGGTCATTGCGCCCCTACTGATCGTGATCGTTCTTGCCGCCGCCTTCTGGTATGGCGGGAACGCCCCCGGCCTGCAGGGCGCAGTGAACCAACCTCCTGATACAATAGCGGCAGACCCGGCCTCTCCCACCGCAGTGCTGGAACAGAAGAAAGACGATCCTGCTCCTTCGACGGAGCCAGAGCTGGAACCCGACTCGGAACCCGCGCCGGACACCTCCACGGAGCCGGAAGAAACGCAGGAACCGGCAGAGGATACACCAGAGGAAACTTCCCCAGACGCGGAAACCGGCGCTACGCCTGACCATGAATCATCTGTGGAATACTCCGAGGCAGGCGGCATGGAGATTGACCCGGAGACAGGAAAAGACAAATACCAGACCGACCCCGTCCCGGAGGGCAAGCCCCTCCCGGTGGAGCCCCAGGACGCGGTATTCTCCGATACGGCCTACACCTGTACCCTTTCCGTCCGGTGTGACACGATCCTGAACAACATGGATTGGCTGAACCCGGAAAAGGTGGAGCTGGTGCCGGAGGACGGCGTGATCTTCCCCGCCACAGAAGTCACCTTCTATGAGGGCGAGAGCGTGTTCAACGTCCTTCAGCGGGAATTGAAGAAGGCAAAGATTCATATGGAGTTTACCGACACGCCCATGTATAACTCCGCCTACATCGAGGGTATCAACAACCTGTATGAGTTTGACTGCGGCGAACAATCCGGCTGGATGTACAGCGTCAACGGCTGGTTCCCCAACTATGGCTGCTCCCGATACCAGCTCCAGGACGGCGACGTGGTGGAGTGGGTGTATACCTGCGAGTTGGGGGCAGACGTAGACGGCAGCAGGGCGGTGGGCGGCTGATATGCGGAGCAAAGATGCCTTTTCCAGTTACCACCCCCTGGTGAACTTTCTATACTTCGCCTTGGTGCTGGTGCTCGCCATGTTCTTCACCCATCCGGCAGCCCAGGCAATCTCCCTGATAACCGCCCTGATCTACGCCGCACAGCTAAATGGGCGGCAGGCTCTGGGCAAAAATCTCCTCTGGCTGTTGCCCATGATGGGGATTGCGGTGATCGTCAACCCGGCGTTTAACCACGCGGGGGTGACCATCCTGACCTATCTGCCTACCGGCAATCCGCTGACGCTGGAGAGCATCCTGTACGGGATCTCCGCCGGGATTCTCCTGGCGGCGGTCATTGTCTGGTTCCAGTGCTACACGGCGGTGATGACCTCGGACAAGTTCATCTATCTGTTCGGCAGGATCATCCCCGCTCTGTCCCTGGTGCTGTCCATGACATTGCGGTTCGTACCTAAATTCAAGGCCCAGCTGCAGGCGGTAACGGAAGCCCAGCGGTGTGTGGGCCGGGACGTGTCCGAGGGGACGGTCTGGCAGAGGATCAAAACCGCCGTCACCATCCTATCCATCCTCATCACCTGGGCGCTGGAAAACGCCATTGAGACGGCGGACAGCATGAAAAGCCGGGGCTACGGCCTGCCGGGCCGGACAGCGTTCTCCATCTACCGGTTTGACAGCCGGGACAAGGCCGCTCTGCTTTGGCTGGGTTTCTGCGGTTTTTTCATCGCCTCCGGCTGGATGGCCGGAGGATTCTACTGGCGGTACTACCCCACAATAAAGGGAGCGCCGGTCACGCCGCTGACCGTCATGATGCACCTCTGCTATCTGGCGCTGTGCCTGACGCCGGTGATTGTGGACAGACGGGAGGAACAGACCTGGAAACGTCTGGACAGGGAGGAAAGCTCATGCGGCACCTGATAAACTTTCCGCTGGACGTAGACAGCGTCTCCGAGTACGGCGGCTGGGAAGGTCTCCGAGAGGAGCTGCACCGGTTGAACTGCGACGGTCTGGAGGGGATCTGGGCTGGGACGGACATCCCCGAAAACCTCCCAACAGAAATGGTCGTGGGCTATCACCTGACATTTTTCCCGGATTGGCTGGACTTTTACCGGGAGGACAGGGCCGCTGTTGAGCGGAAGTTTGGCAGTATGGATGCAGCCAAACGCTTCTATGGCGGCTGGGGCCGGGATACGCTCCTGGAGCTGTACCAGGCCGATCTGGACTGTGCCGTCCGTCTGGGCGCGGAATATGTGGTGTTCCATGTGTCGGATGTCTCCATTGAGGAGGGCTACACCTACCGCTGGCTCCACTCCAACGAGGAGGTCATTGACAGCGCGGCTGAGGCTATCAACGCCCTGCTGGACGGGCGGGACTGGCCCTTTGATTTCCTGATGGAAAATCAGTGGTGGCCCGGCTTCACTTTTTTGGAGCCAAAGGAGACTGCCCGTCTGCTGGAGCGTGTCCATTATCACCGGCGGGGCATCCTCCTGGACACGGGACACCTTATGAACACCAACACCAGGCTGCGCACACAGGTCGAAGGAGCGGCTTACATCCGAGCGATGGTAGAGAAGCACGGCAGTCTTGCCGAGGAGATTCGCGGCATCCATCTCCACCAGTCCCTGAGCGGGGATTACGTGAGATCCAATACCGGGTTTTTGCCGCACAATCTGCCAGAAGACTACACGGCGCGATATTGTGTCAGCTATAGGCATATCCAACAGATCGACCAACATCTGCCCTGGTCCGATCCCTCCATCATCCCGGTTTTGGTACAAATTGAGCCGGAATACGTGACCCACGAGTTGAGCTGCGGGAACCGGAGGCAGCGTTGGGATGCGGTTTGCCGGCAGCGGAATCTGCTGCTTGGACTTTGAGCGGACAGACAAGGAGAAAACAATATGGAATTCTTGAAGGAAAACCATCGCATAAGGTTTGAGCGCCTGGAGGCCGCGCCCCCGATAGAGGAGTATGTGCAGACCTGCGTGGATGTTCCCAGGTTTTTGGAATACTGCAAGGAGTGCGGCAACTATGGAAACCGCTGGTCCTGCCCGCCCTTCCGGGAAGACCCGATGGAGATCTGGGTGCGGTTTCAGGCCCTGCGCCTGATTGCCTATGTATTGCCCAGCGAGCCGGGCCAGAGCGTTTCCCAGGCGCTGGACGATCTGAAGCTGGCGAAGGCACAGATGATGGAGGAGACACTGGAGCTGGAACGCACCAACCCCGGATCACTGGCCCTGTCCGCCGGGACATGTACCCTGTGCGGAGAGAACTGCACCCGCCCGGAGGGAACGCCATGCCGGTACCCGGAGCAAATGCGGTACTCTATTGAAGCCCTGGGCGGGGACGTGGCGAAGACTGCGGAGCGATATCTTCATAAGCCGTTGCTGTGGATCAAGGACAATGTACTGCCGGAATACCTGGTGCTGGTGGGTGGACTGCTGCTGAAGCTGCGGAAGGAATGAAGATGGCAGGGATATTTCAAATCCAGCATCTGACTTTCTTCTATCCAGAGCAGCCCGCTCCGGCGATTGAGGATCTAACTCTGACGATAGAACAAGGAGAGTTTCTGGTCCTCTGCGGCCCCTCCGGGTGCGGCAAGACGACTTTGCTGCGGCAGTTCAAGTCCGTCATGGCTCCCCACGGCAAGAGGACCGGGGAAATCCTCTTTGAAGGCAGGCTGCTGGACGAGTTGGACCAGCGGGAGCAGACGGAGCGGATCGGCTTTGTTCAGCAGTCCCCGGAAAACCAGATCGTCACGGACAAGGTGTGGCACGAGCTGGCATTCGGCCTGGAGAGTCTGGGGTACGACACGCCCACCATCCGCCGCAGGGTGGCGGAGATGGCCTCCTTCTTTGGTATCCAGACATGGTTCTATAAAAATGTGACCGAGCTGTCCGGCGGGCAGAAGCAGCTGCTCAACCTTGCTTCCATCATGGCGATGCAGCCCTCTGTCCTCATCCTGGACGAGCCCACCAGTCAGCTGGACCCCATCGCCGCCTCGGATTTTTTGGCGGTGCTGGGCCGGATCAACCGGGAGCTGGGAACCACCATCATCCTGACGGAACATCGGTTGGAGGACGCCTTCCCGCTGGCTGCCAGGGTTGCCGTGATGGACAGGGGAAAACTGCTGTGTGTGGGAACACCGGCGGAAGTTGGCGCGGCGCTGAAGGATACCGGTCACGGGATGTTCCTGGCTATGCCTGCCCCTATGCGTATCTGGGCGGCTTCCGAAAAAGGCGACGCCCCCTGCCCGGTTACTGTCCGGGAGGGAAAGGACTGGCTGGAGGGTTTCGCCGGGCGGCACGAATTTCAACCTCTACCGGAACAGAAAAGGCATACCTACCTCGACGAGACAGCCATCCATGCGGAAGAAATCTGGTTCCGCTATGAACAAGACCTACCGAATGTGGTGAAGGGCTTGTCTCTGGAGGTTAGAAAGGGGGAGTTCCTGGCTCTCCTGGGCGGCAACGGTACGGGCAAAACCTCCACGCTGAAGGTCCTCTCAGGCCAGCGGAAGCCCTACCGGGGAACGGTGGAGCTGAACGGAAGCGTAGGCGTACTGCCACAGAATCCTCAGACGTTGTTCGTGAAAAAGACTGTCCGGGAGGACCTGCTGGAGCTGCAGAAGGATGCAGACATCGCCCAGGCGGTATCCCTCTGCCGGTTGGGGGAGCTACTGGACCGGCACCCCTACGACCTCTCCGGCGGGGAGCAGCAGCGGGCGGCGCTAGCGAAGGTGCTGCTGCTGGAGCCGGACATCCTCCTGCTGGACGAGCCAACCAAGGGATTGGATGCGGAGTTCAAACAGGTATTCGCAGAGATTTTGCAGACGCTCTTGCGCCGGGGTGTGACCGTCCTCATGGTCAGCCATGACATTGAGTTCTGTGCCCAGTATGCCCACCGCTGCGCCCTGTTCTTCGACGGAAGTATCGTCACAGAGGCCCCGCCCAGGGAATTTTTCTCCGGCAACAGCTTCTACACCACCTCCGCCAACCGTATGGCGCGGGGGCTCATCCTGGAAGCCGTGACGGCGGAGGACGTGATCGCCGCCTGCGGCGGAGACCTGCCGCCGGAGCCGGAATTGCCGGAGGACATTCCCCCTCTGCCGAAGCCCTCTGAAGCCGTGAAAAGCGCCGCTCCTGGTCCTCTGCCCTGGTGGCGGAAGGTGGGCGCGGCGATCTTCGGCGCGGTGTCGCTGGCACTGTTCCTGCAATTTATGCGCGTTACGGACCTGACCTCCCTGATTGGGCTGGAGGGCATGACGCCGTTGGCGGGGAATCAGCTGGCGCTGTACGGTGTTTTCCTGGCCTCCCTGCTTGTCTTTGCCGCCTGTATCAGCCGCAGGAGCCACCGCCCCGACTATCTGCTCCAGACCCCGAAGGAGAAGCGGAAACTGTCCAAGCGGACGGTAGCCGCCACGATTCTGATCCTGCTGCTGATTCCCCTGACGCTGTTTATTGGGGAGACTTACCTGGAGGGGAAGAAATACTATTTTATCGCCCTGCTGGTGTTGCTGGAGTGCATGATTCCCTTCTTTCTCATTTTCGAGAGCCGGAAACCCCAGGCAAGAGAGCTGATCATCATTGCGGTGCTCTGTGCCATCGCCTTGGCGGGTCGGGCGGCGTTCTTCATGCTACCCCAGTTCAAGCCTGTTATGGCCCTGACCATTATTGCTGGGGTGGCTTTCGGCGGGGAGACTGGCTTCCTGGTGGGAGCTATGACCATGCTGACCTCCAACATGCTGTTCTCCCAGGGGCCATGGACGCCCTGGCAGATGTTCGCCATGGGCATCATCGGATTTCTGGCCGGAGTGTTGTTCCGCAAGGGGTTGCTGCTGCGAAGCCGGGGGAGCCTTTGCGTATTCGGCGCGCTGTCGGCAATCGTGATCTATGGCGGCATCATGAATCCGGCCTCCGCCCTCATGTGGGCCGATGAACTGGGCTGGGGGGTCATTCTGACCTACTGCATCACTGGGTTTCCCATGGACTGTGTCCATGCCGCCGCAACATGGCTGTTCCTCTGGTTCGCGGCGGAACCTATGCTGGAGAAGCTGGAGCGGCTAAAGATAAAATATGGGTTAGTAGAATGATCTATTTTTCTCTGGCCCATCCGCCAGACAACTGCATATCATGGAAACTTGGTCAGGGGCCACCTCTTGATCGCACGTTCCCTCGAGAAAAGACGCAAACAGGCAAGGAGCTGTTTGCGCCTTTTTTATTTTTCGACAGGTTTCCCCTAAATCCCCCATTATACGACAAGGGATTTAGGGGAAACCTGCCGAACTTTTTTGCCGGTTTTGGTTTTTGCAGTCGTAAAGAATCACAATTTAGCAAAAAAGCGAAAAATATACAGAATTCAGCAAGTTTACTAAATGACATCCGCGCTCCTCCGTTTCTGACATTTGCGTACCGCGCACAAAACGTCAGAAATGGAGGAAGATATGTACAAGAGATATTTTCGGATGAAAGACCCGAAATGCAGGCGAGATGAGATCGAGTGGATCGAAATGACCGGCAAGGAGTTCTACCGCTTCGTTAATTCCCCAGAAGGTCGGGACCGTCACTTCATCGATATGGACGATGTGGTTCTGGAGGCAAGCGAATCCGAAGCCCTTGACTACAGGGCAGAACAGAACCACCGCTACTACATACAGACCCAGGAGGAGGGCTGGAGTACCCTGTCCATTTATGATGTTGGGGATGAAAACAGATGTAGCGGCGAGGAAGTGGTCAGAGATGAGTCACAGGATGTGGAGGCTGAGGCCATCCTGCATATAGAGAAAGCTGTGCTCCAGAATGCTTTGCATCATTTGGACTCAGAAAGTTACCAACTGATTCACGCTCTTTATCTTGCAGATACCCGGAAAACCCTGCGACAGCTTAGTTTAGAAAGCAGTATTCCGGTCATGACATTGCAGGATCGTAAGAAAAAGATCCTCGCTCAGTTGAACCGAGAACTGCTCAAGAAAAATTTCTAAAAAATTTTCCGTACAAAATTGAAAAAAGTCAGCAATAGAAAGTGAGAGGACTAAATGAGTATCTTCTCTCTTTGTACCTTGAAAAATACCGCCCGGCGGTCATATCCGGCGACTAATAACGTCGGCTGACGGCCCACTGACGAAGTGGACAAGCGATGTAGCGGGTGCGCCAAGACCACCTGTAACAGATCATGGATTGCAGCGAATTCCTTTTCTGCTATTAAAGACGGCCAAATAAGGTGCCCAGCGGTTCCCACCCAGCCAAAAGCAGCCTTGGCAAGCTGTTTCGCAATGATTCCGTCAGCCCTGTACTCACTGCCCAGCCACAGTCTCAAACAATGGGGGCAGCTCGGAGAGATCCTCGGAGGGGTGAGATTCCCGGAGAGCGGTGCCAGCCGCTGGTTAGTTCAGCCGCCCACGGCTCGGGAAGTAGTGTCGAATAGAGCCAACAGAAGACAAATGTCAGAAACGGCGGGAGCCGTTCCACCAACAGGGACTAGCGTACTTGTGCATCCTTTTTGGAACGGCTCCCCCTGGTTTTCAGAGCAGAGAGGAAAATGTACGATGGAGATCAAAATAACCCGTCCCATCCAAAGGGGTGATATCTATTACGCTGACCTTACGCCGGTCACTGGCTCGGAGCAGGGAGGCATCCGTCCGGTGCTGATCATCCAGAACGACATCGGCAACCAGCACAGTCCGACGGTCATTGCCGCCGTCATCACGGGGCAGATCAAGAGCCGACATCTGCCCACCCACGTACTGCTAGAGGCTCCCGGGTGCGGGCTCCTCAAAAAGTCCATGGTCATGCTGGAGCAGCTTCGCACGTTGGACAAGGGCCGACTGCACTTCCAAGTGGGGCACATTGATGCGGACAAGATGAATGAAGTCGATACAGCGCTGGGAATTAGTATTGGGCTTTGCAAGAGTATACATATCAATTGAAAAGGAGAGAAAAATGTGAACACTGCATATCAGTCGATGGACAATCTTCCGGCGATGCTGACGGTAGCCCAAGTGGCCTCCGCTCTGAACATCTCCCGCACCAGCGCCTACGAGTTAGCCCACTGCAAGAACTTCCCCGCTATGCTCATCGGCAGCAGGATCCTCGTCCCCAAGGACCGGCTGGTGGGCTGGATTAATGACAAGCTCGCCTGCAACGAGTTGGCCGGCTAGGAGGTGCAAACGACATGGCAAAACGCAGAGCCCGTGGAGAAGGCAGCCTCCGCAAACGCAGCGATGGCCGCTGGGAGGGTCGCTACACCGTTGGCCGCGATGAGGCGACCGGGAAACTCCTCTATCGGAACGTCCTCGCTAAGACCCAAGCCGAGTGCAAGGCCAAACTTCGGGAGGCCATCCGGAACACGGCGCAGGAAGCGCCCGTCCCCAAGCATATCAAGTCCGCGCCCAAAGAGGTCGCAGCCCCGGTCCAGCGGTTCACCGTAGCGGAGTGGCTCCGGACGTGGTTCGAGCTGTACTCCAAGCCCAACCTTCGGGAGACCACCCAGGAGCAGTACACCAATTTCCTGGAGAAGCACCTGATCCCTAACATCGGCGACATCCCGTTGGAGAAGCTGACCAGCCTGCGCCTCCAGAAACTGTACCAGGACCTGCGGACCAGCGGCAGGGTGGTCCAGAATCAGAAAGCCGGTCCCGGCTTAAGCGCCAAGACCGTCCGGAATATCCATATGCTCCTCCACAGCGCCTTGGACCAGGCGGTGAAGGAGGACCTCATCAAAAAGAACCCCACCGACGGGTGCAGCGCTCCCAAGC
>CATJRT010000247.1 GCA_949742895.1 uncultured Eubacteriales bacterium
GTGCGGTACGTTATGGAGCGGCTGGGCGGCGAGCTGAAGTACGTGTGCACCATCAACGAGGCCAACATGGGCGTGCAGGTGGCGGCTATCGCTAAGCGGTATATGCGGCAGATGATGGCGAAAGCCGCGGCGGGCCAGACCGACGGCACAGTGCAGATGGGCATGAACATGGAGAAGATGATGGCCAACCAGAAGGCCGCCGCCGAGGAAAACGTGAAGGTATTCGGAGTGGAGAAGGTGGAGAACTTCACCTCCCCGCGCACGGAGCGGGGCGATCAGCTGGTGATGGAAGCCCACAAGGCAGCCCGTGCGGTCATCCGCGAGGTGTGCCCCCATGTGAAGGTGGGGCTGACGCTGAGCCTCCACGACATCCAGGCCCTCCCCGGCGGGGAGGAGAACGCCGCCAAGGAGTGGGCGGAGGAGTTCACCCACTATCTGCCCGCCATCCAGGGAGACGATTTCCTGGGCGTGCAGAACTACACCCGCAGCCGCATGGACGCCAGCGGCACCCTGCCCGTCCCCGAGGGGGCGGAGACAACCCAGATGGACTATGAGTTCTATCCCGAAGGGCTGGAGCACGTCATCCGAAAGGTGGCGGAGGAGTTCAAGGGTGAGCTTATCGTCACGGAGAACGGCATCGCCACCGCCGACGACACCCGCCGGGTGGCGTTCATCCAGCGGGCACTGGAGGGCATCCAACGCTGCATCGCGGACGGCCTGCCCGTGAAGGGCTATTTCCACTGGAGTCTGATGGACAATTTCGAGTGGCAGAAGGGCTATTCCATGACCTTTGGGCTGATTGCCGTAGACCGCCCAAACGGCCAGAAGCGCACACCCAAGCCCAGCCTGGCCTATCTGGGCAGCTGGCGGGGATAGTGCTGGTAAGGCCTGCCACATCATTGATGCCGCTTGTTCGATAAAATATGAAAACCAGCCAACAAAAAAGGCGGGGCGAAAATTCGCCTCGCCTTTGTGCAGTTTTTTGCTGTTTTATCTATGAAAAGGTTGAAAAATCTACTAAAACAAAATCGAAACCATTAGATCATGGTATTTAAAGCAATAGCTTACGATTCAGCAACAACAACAGCGGCAGCCATGCCGCCTGTTGTTGTTATGGAAACAAAAAGCGTTGTAATTTCAGCGCTGTCCAATATCTTTTTAAGAAACTCGTCAGCATAGATGTATGGGCTTCCGTCTTTGTTGTTCCGCGTTTCGATTCGACGGTAGTCAAAGCCCTTGGCCGGCAAATTTGGGGCAATCGCTTTAAACGCTGCCTCCTTTACCGCAAATCGGGATGCGAGATATTCCGCAGGATCCGCCTTTTCCTGTGCGGAGGACAACTCCCCCTCGGTAAATATTCTGGACAGAACGCCTTTCGACATTCGCGCCAACAGATCAGCGATGTCCCCGATGACAACCGCGTCAATTCCGATCCCCTTAACCATGATGGACTTCTCCTTTATACTACTATGCTTCGTCAGAGTTCCGAAGCAGAATTCTGAAACTGGTAGGAAAGGATGTAGTAATACCGTTCCGCAGCAGACGCAGGCAGTTCGCCCAAAAGTTCTATGATCTTGTCAAAACGATAATTAAGGGATGAGCGGTGCATATTCATCGCTTTTGCTGTCTGAACCAGATTTCTGTCATTCAGATAATACATATAAAGCGTATAGGCCAGCTCAGTGTTATGTTTATCATCATGTGCTGAAAGATATTTCAGCGTCGGGCAAAGGAAAACCTCCAGAGGCTCTCTTTGCAGAAACTGATTTTTCAAATGTACAAGATAATACTCCTCATAGCGATAGCATCCGGGCTCGTCATGAACGGCCCGTGCCGCTTCTAATGCCCTCAGAGCCTGGTTGAAATAGGAGCGGATCTCCATTATGTCGGAAAAATTGTTGCTAAGAGAGGCATAGAGTCCATTTTTTACGCAAAAGGCCCGAAAAGATGTGAGCGATGTTTCTGAGAGGCTGCCGCTGGGCATGACCGGAATCAAGGCGAGTATTTTCTTCTCGTAAACTATGATCCTGCTGTTAGCGAAAAGGTACTCGATCTGATTGCGGATTTGAAGCATATTGACAGCGCCTGGTGTCAGTTCTGTTGAAATGACAAGACAACGCATATTGTCAGGGAATGTGCGATCCAGCTGATGAATGAACGCCTGATAGGCGCTGCTCACAACAATTGCCTCATCCAGCAGATCGAGAATGAAGTGCTCAGAAGGCTGTTTCCCATTTTGATGCAAGAGCTCATCGTGCTTCATTTGCAGATAGACATAGCTGCGCAAAACCATCAGCAATTCCTTGTCTATCTCAGTGAAAGTGTGATCGAATTCATTCACAACGATATGACCATAATCTTTTTCTGTGCTGACAGATATCAGCAGCTGATTGATCTTCATCTGATCATGAAATGCCATGATTGGGATTTTGCTTCGTTTGACCCGGCTGTGAAGTGCCCCGCGATTTGCAAACGTATAATCCCCACTGGAAAAGCCTCCATTTTCAAGCAGCATATCCGTGACCTGGGAACCCTGTTCATGCAGCGCCTGTCTTGTCACGCCGGCAATCCGATAGGAGGAATCAAAAATTACGAGGGGATTTTTCAGGAACGGGTACGCCGCATCAGCCAGGGTCTGCACTCTGGCTCCCTCTGTCAACGCCTTTAAAAGCACAGCGCTCAGAGCGCTTTTTCTGTTCTCGATGTAAAAGCGTTCCTGGATACTTTGGACAACGCGTTGCGGCTGCTCTGTCTGTATCAGTAAAATACAGCCTTGCCAAGTGTGCAGCAGCTGCGATTTCTGGAAAGCAGGACCGGCGCAGAACACCAGATGGCCACAGGAGCTTTGTGTCTGCTGGCATACGGTTTCCAAGTTGTCACTGATATACACTGTGTCCGGCAAAAGAGAAGGAATCGGTTCCCTCAAAAGCTCCCAGCGTGTCAAAGCGTCCTCTCCAAAGGGGGCGCCAAGCACCTCGGTTTTCTCATGGGCATCAAAGAATTTCTTCAGCAAATTGATTGTAATACACATGAAACCTTCCTCCTCCAGAAAATTCTCGTGCTGTTTTGACACACCTCTAAATTATAACAAATTGCCCCGGCACATTCATCATGCAGATTTGCAGGAAACGGACTTGCTTTTTCCTAAAGTTATGTATGTGGTATTTTGGTGGAGCTGATTTTATAATTCATAGTGTACATAATATACAAAGGCAATGAGGTTTGCAACGCAAAGTTCATAGAAAATTGTGGAAACAGGAGGGGCATGGCAATGAAAGACACCTATACAATCCTGACGGTGAATCCTGGTTCAACAGGAACCAAGTTGGGACTGGTTCGTGGGGAGGAGATCCTTCTGGATCTGAATGTGGACACCCCAAAGGAAACCTTTAAAGACTGCCCAAATTTTGTGGATCAGGTGCCGAAGCGTGAGCAAATGATTTGGGATATGCTGCGGGAAGCGAAGGTCGATCTGGAGTCTATTGACGCTGTATCCGGCCGCGGCGTGGGCGTCCATTCCTGCACAGGCGGTACATATCTCATCAATGACCTTGCCTATGAGCACGCGCTGCATGACGTGGAAGGCATCAATCATCCCGCGACGTTGGGGATTGTGCTGGCGGCTAAAATCGCGGAACGGTTGAATGTGCCCGCGTATTTCGTAAATCCGATGAGCACAGATGAGCTGAGCGATGTGGCGCGGATGACCGGCATCCGCGGATTATACCGGCCCTCCCACGCGCACCCGCTGAATATGAAGCAGGTAGCGATTCATCATAGCGAATTGATGAAGAAACGCTATGAGGACTGCAACTATGTGATTCTTCATATGGGCGGAGGGACAAGCATTGCGGCCCACGAGAAAGGGCGGGCCGTGGACAGCACCCGCATTGGAGACGGCCAGGGGCCGATTTGCCCGAACCGGAGCGGTGACCTCTGCATTGATGACGTGATGACTTTGATTCGGAGGGGGATGACGCCGGAGGAGATCAACGAGATCGCCTCCCGCCGGGGCGGACTCATGCAGCTGTGCGGCACCGATGATGTGCGGAAAATCCGCAGTGAACTGATTCCCGCCGGGGACAAGAGGGCAGAGCTGGCGTTGGACGCCATGGAATACACAATGGTCAAATGGGCCGCGATGATGGCCGGCGCCCTGCGGGGACAGGTGGACGCCATTCTGATGACAGGCGGGCTTGCCAACGATAAAGTTTTGGTGGAGCAGCTCACCAAGGATTTGAGCTGGATTGCCCCCGTCTACGTTTATCCGGGCAGCTTTGAGACAGAAGCGCTGGCATCCGGAGCAATCCGGGTTCTGAGTGGCGCAGAAGAAGTAAAAGAGTATACGGGCAAGCCAGTGTGGAACGGTTTTGATTTTGACTGAGACAGGACGGATGGGATTCCCGGCATTCACGGCCTGCTGTCCCGAGGGTGTACTGGAGATGAAATTCACTGCTGCCCGCTGTGATACGGATCCATTCGGCCGGATGCCGCCCCATATGCTGGCTAAGGTAATGGAGACTGCTATGAAACAGCAGATGGAGACGTGCGGCTGGGGCAGGGAGATGGTTGAGAAAACAGGCGTAACGTGGGTTGTCGGGTGGACATCACTTCAAATCAGACGGCTGCCCCATGGAGGAGAAAACCTTTTGGTGCGGATTTGGCCGGGCCGGAAAAAATTTTCCATGCACGTCCGCAAATATGCTTTTTTCACCGAGGCAGGTGAGGCGCTTGTAAGTGCCGCAGCGCTGTTTCTGCCGATGGATCGAAGAAGCCGGAAGCTGACGCTGGCGGCGGAGACCCTGACACTGCCGGAGGTAGTCATTCCCGGAGAGGCGGATATTCCAAGCCTGCACAAGATTTTCCCCGACAAGCTGCCCTTTCGGTCTGAGCGAACGGTATGCCCCCATGAGATTGATGAAAACGGCCATATGAACAATACCTGTTATCTTCAATGGGCCGGCGATCTTTGCGGTAAGGAGTTCCATAAACAACACGAGCCGCGATCTATCTGGGTTCAGTATATCAACGAACTGACACAGGGACAGACCGTAACACTGGATTATGCGGCAGAGGGACAGCTTTTTTTCATTCGTGGGAGGGTCAATCAGGCGGATTCATTTCTGGCCGTTATTCAATATGAATCCTCCGACCCTTCGGCTGACGACGAAGATCGTCTGTGCTGATTACGGTTCTACGCAAAAGGAACATAAACGAGACTATTTTGAGAGGAGTGGCAAGACAGTATGATCGTAGAAAACAAAGGTCAGCAGCAAAGCGTGCGGTATGTGGTGGATACGGCCCGCTGCTGCGGGTGCAGGAGGTGCATCCGCAGATGCCAGGAGAACGTGTGGCAATGGGATGAGGAACATCACCACGCATATCCCAAGTACCCGGATGACTGTGTCCTGTGCTACCAGTGTGAAATGGATTGTCTGAACAATGTTATTGACATTCAGGCGATCTCCACCTTGCAGGTGGACCCGCTGGAGTACAGCGCGGATTTGATGAAGAAATCGAAGGAGGCGAAGCAGTAATGGCAGATGTGAGAGATTACGGGGAACTGTTCACTGCGGATATCCTGATCGTCGGCGGAAGTATGTCCGGCCTGACTACCGCCATCCGGGCCAAGGAGAATAACCCGGAGCTGGATATTCTGGTCATCGACAAGGGTATCATCGGCTGGAACGGTCAGTCCACAAAGGCCGGAAACGGCATCCGCGCTACCTCGAAGGCCCCGGACGGTGTGATGAACGCCCTGGGCTACCTGGTGAATGCCCACACCCCGTTTTTGAACGATCAGGAGTTCCTCAAGCGGTATCTGGAGGTTCACCGGGACAACATTGACTACATGAAGCACTGCGGTGTCCAGGTTTCCTGCGATGAGGATGGCAACGCCGCGCCGCTGCCGTTTATCCCCAACGCGCTGGATATGGCCGGCGTCTCCATCAACGTCAACGAGCAGCTCCGGGCCTTTGCCCTGAAGCTGGGCATCCGTCTTATGAGCCGCGTCAACGTTTTTGAGCTGCTGACCAGCAAAAAGGGCAAGGTCATCGGCGCTATCGGCTTTGACATGGATCACGGCGAATGTAAGATTTTTCACGCGAAAGCGGTGGCCATGGCAACCCAGGGCTGCCATTTCAAGAAGATCGGCCTTGAATTTATGGGGTACGGCACCGGCGTCGGCGCCATGTACCGCGCCGGTGCGGTTATGCGCAATGTGGAGTTCTCCACCCAGGTGGACGTGGTGTTCAAAAAGACCAACACTCCCATCTACGGCGGCTTTAACATGATCTGCAACAAGCACGGGGAGAATCTGACCCAGAAGTACATCGGCCACCTGGAATGGGAGGTGACCCCCGCCCTTGTCAACGCAATGGTGCAGGAGGTTGCGGCGGGCAACGGGCCGCTGTGGGTAGACCTGGAGAAGCCCGACGAGGTCCGCATGATGATCGGCGGCACGGATATGGATGAGTCCACCCAGCGTATGCTGCGTGACAAGATGGCGTGGGAGCATCTGGTGTTCACCAAGACAGCGAAAAATATCGGCGAGGTGGGCACAAAGCCGGAGACCACCATCAAAACCGTTATCCAGGTGGAGCCCATAAAGGTGGATACCGACATCAAGACGGATGTGGAAGGTCTCTGGGCCCCTGGCAAGGTTTCCACACAGGGCAACGCCTACTTCGGCTGGACCCGGGGCGACGGTCTGGGCAATGCGGCTACCACCGGCATGATGGCCGGGGACAGCATCGCGCCCTACGCCGCAGCGGCGGACTGGGACGACATTGACCTGGAGCAGGTGGCCGTGTTTAAGGAGAAGATCTATGCGCCGCTGAAGCGTCACAATGGGCGGCATCCCAAAGAGATCTACGACATGATCGAACGCTATATTTTCGATGTCAACAAGTGCGTGCTGAAAAGCGAAGCCGAAATCCATAAGGTCTATCAGGACATTGAGGAGATGAAGAAAATTCTCCCTCAACTCACGGCGGATGATCCCCATACGCTCTCCAAGTGCCTGGAGGCGGCAGACACCATCCTGTGCCTGGAGATGATTTTCCGCTCCGCAGATATGCGCAAGGAAAGCCGGGGCATCATGTACCCTCACTACCGGACGGACTACCCCGAGATGGACAACGAAAACTGGCTGAAGTGGATCAACATCCGCCAGGGCGAGGACGGCGAAATGGAGCTGTTCACCGAGGACATCCCCATGTGGAGATATCCGATCCGCCCGGAGGGATACAAGATCCCGGAAGGCCACACGGAAGAATACTACAAATAAGGAGGGGTGCGGGATGAACACAGTCAATATCAAAATTAACGGCTACAGCTATACCATGAAGCATGGGATTACGATCCTGGACGCATCCTTTGAAACTATGAAGTTCCAGCGGGAGTATTTGCAGCAGCCCATTCCCACCCTTTATTACCTGAAGGGCGTTGTGGATGTGGATGATTCCGGCGTCTGTGTGGTGGAAGTTGACGGCAAGCTGGTAAACGCCTCCACCACCCGCATCCATGAGGGCATGGAGATCCAGACCCGCAGCGAAGCGGTGATGGGCGCACGGAGGGAGGCGCTGGCAAAGATTCTGGCGATCCACAACAAGTCCTGCGTCTATTGTATGCGCTCCACCCAGTGTGAGCTGCAAAACCTGCTGCATGAGTACGGCTTCACGGACGAGGAGGAACTGCCCATGAGCAGCATCCAGCCCTTGGATCTCTCCTCTGTGGTGCTGGTGCGGGACAATAACAAGTGTATCCGTTGCAAGCGCTGCGTCAATGTATGTGCCAAGGTGCAGGCCGTCTCCGCCATTGCCGCCACAGGCACTGGCCTGGAAACCAGTATCGAGCCCGCGTCCCCGAAGGGCCTGGCCGCGGCCAGCTGTGTCAACTGCGGCCAATGTGTCGCCGTGTGCCCGGTGGGTGCACTGACCGAAAAGCCCCAGTGGGAGTTGGTGAAGGAAGCCATTGCCGACCCGGATCAGTTTGTGGTGGTCCAGGTGGCGCCGGCTGTCCGGGCTGCCCTCGGAGAATCCTTTGAGTTCCCTGTGGGAGTAGATACGGAGGGCCGGATCGCCGGCGCACTGCGGCGGCTGGGCTTCGATAAGGTGTTTGACACCAAGGTCGGCGCCGACCTGACCATCATCGAGGAGGCCAATGAACTGGTCCAGCGGATTGAGAACCACGGCGTACTGCCGATGCTGACCTCCTGCTGTCCCGGATGGGTCAAGTACGCAGAGCATTTCTACCCGGATATGCTGGATAACCTCTCCACCTGCAAGTCCCCCCATACGATGTTTGGGGCGCTCATCAAGTCCTGGTACGCGGAAAAAATGGGCATTCCCAAGGAGAAGATCGTCACGGTCAGCGTCATGCCCTGTACGGCAAAGAAGTTCGAGATTACCCGTCCCGACGAGTGCGGCGCGGAGGTGCCGGACGTAGACTATGTGATCACCACCAACGAGCTTGGAAAAATGCTCAAAGACGCGGAGATCCAACTGGAAGCGGTTTCTCCGTCGGAGCGTTTTGACGAACCACTGGGAGGCGGCACCGGCGCCGGCGTCATTTTCGGTGTGACAGGCGGCGTTATGGAGGCTGCACTGCGCACGGCCATGGAGAAACTGACTGGAAAGCCGCTGGAGAAACTGGAGTTTGTGGATGTGCGCGGCATGAACGGCATCAAGGAGGCCACCTATGAGCTCAACGGTACAACGGTGAAGGTGGCTGTGGCCTCCGGGCTTGCCAATGCCAACGCGCTGCTCACAAGAATCAAAAACGGTGAGGCGGACTATCAGTTTGTAGAGGTAATGGCCTGCCCCGGCGGCTGTGTCAACGGAGGCGGGCAGCCCCACCAGCCGGCGGCTGTGAGGGCCCTGCAGGACATTCCCGCCATGCGCGCGGCTGCGCTTTATCGCAGCGATGACCGCAGCGCGGTCCGGAAATCTCATGATAACCCGGCGCTGA
>CATJRT010000248.1 GCA_949742895.1 uncultured Eubacteriales bacterium
ACGACACGGCGGAGGGAGCCATCCATGCCAGAAACGGAAGATCCATCATTGCGGTTCACGCCGCCAAAAAGGGCGATAGCGTTTCCACCATCGTGCCTGTGCTGGCCCCAGGTGCCGTGGTATCCCTCTCCCGGAACAACTTGGACTATCTGGTGACGGAATACGGCACGGCAGCACTCAGGGGAAAATCCGTCCGGGATCGGGTTCGGGCACTGGCCGGCGTAGCCCACCCCAAGTTCAGGAGAGAGCTGTGGGAAAAGGCACTGGAATTCGGCATGGTGACAGAGTATGATACTCCCCCGGATTTCACACAATAGCGTCAAGTGTTGGCGTGGTTGTAAGCGTGTGGCCCGTTGGGACAGGACGGCGGTTCGGCGGGCGCAGTTTACATAGAAAGGATCTAAACCACAAAGAAAAGGAGACAGAACATGAAAACGAAAAGAATCTTTGCCTTGATCCTTGCTCTTGCTATGTGCCTTGCCCTGTGCGCCGGGTGCAAGAGCGACACCGAGAAAACTGGACAGACCCAACCCCCATCCAGCCAGGGCGGCGAGCACTTAGGGGATGGAAAGACGACTGTTAAGATCGGCGTGCTGCTGCCTTTCTCCGGTTCCAGCTCTTACTATGCGGATCACCAGTTTTACGGCATCAAGTATGCCCTGGATCATTTTCTGAAAAACTCGGATTACGATACCAGCAAGCTGGATATTGAGCTGGTCACTGCCGACAGCACTGGCACCGCGGATGTAGCTGTCACCGAATTTGAGCGGCTGGTCAATGACGAGAAGGTGAACGCTGTCATCGGTCCCTACAACAGCGGGGCCGGCGCGGCCATCGCCCCCCTGGCCATCAAGTATAAGGTGCCCGTGATGATCGTCAACGCCGTGTCCGACATCATCATGCAGGAGGAAAACACCTATGTGTACCGCACCAACCTGGGTGACCTGGACGGCAACAACAGTTACATGGAGTTCCTGAAGTTCATGATGGGGCTGGAAGGCGGCGGTATCACCAAGGTAGCCTATGTTTATGAGAATTCCGACTATGGCACCAGTATGTATACCAACCAGAGCACAAACGTATTTCCTGCCTTGGGCATCGACGTGGTTTTGGCCGAGCCCTTTACCAGCGGATCCGGCGATCTGTCCGGCGTGGTCAACAAGGTGAAGAACTCCGGGGCCGATATGGTTATGGTGTGCGCGTTCACAGACGACGCCGTTCTCTTTACCCGGCAGATGGCCGAGTACCAAGTGGATGTGCCTATCTTTGGCTGCGGTGCCGGCTTCTCCACTGAGGAGTATGCCGAGCAGTGCGGCGATATGGCGGAATACGTTCTGAACACTGGCTCCTGGCTGTATTCTCCCGAAACTATGAGTGCGGAAGCCAACGAGATCTGTGACGCCTACATGGCTGAGGCCGACACCACGGTTCCCAACGAGACCTTTGCCAACGGCTGGATGGGAATGTATGCACTGCTGGACGCCATTTACCGCTCCAACAGTGTGGATCGTGACTCCATTGCCCAGGCGTTGGAGGACACCGATCTGCCCGCCGGCCACCCCGCACTGATGTTCCACAGCACCTTCGGCGGCGTCCGCTATGAGGACAGCGACGGCCGCTATAACCAGAACAGCTTCGCTGGCATGATGCTGGCCCAGTTCCGCAGCGGCAAGTGGGAAATTCTGAGCATGGATGAGGACAGCACCCTGGTATGGCCTGTCCCAGCCTGGAGTGAGCGCTGAGCGTCCGGCGTAGTTTACCTCCCGCGCCCCGGGCTTTCACCGCCCGGGGTGCGGGAGAGCCCGCAGCCTTGAGGACAAGTCGGCGTGAAAAAGACGTTTTGAAGCATTTTGATCGAACACTGTCGTCAAAATGCAGAAAGGGGAGCATCCATGAGCGCGTCAATCATCGGACAAACACTGATCGACGGCATTTTGGTGGGTGGCGTATATTCCACCATCGCCATTGGCCTGAGCTTGGCATTCGGCCTGATGCGGATCCTGAACTGGGCTCACGGTGAGTTTTTGATGGTTTCCATGTATCTGGCATTTATGTCCGTCATCAATCTGGGCATAGACCCCTATCTGTCTCTGCTCATCACCGCACCCATCATGTTTCTGATCGGGTTTTTTCTTCAGAAAGTCATTTTCAACCGTATGCTGGACAAGGACTCCTCCCGTGAGCCGCTGTCCATCCTGCTTTTTACCTCCGGTCTGGCGATCTTTCTGTCCAATATGGCCCAGGTTATCTTCACCTCAAAATCCATCGCGGTCAACACCAAATACACCAGTACCACTATCAAGCTGGGCGAGATGATCATCTCCCGGCCCAAGCTGATCTCATTTGCCATCGCTATGCTGGTCACGTTGGCCCTTTATCTTGTGATTCAGCGCACCGAGTTCGGCCGGGCCCTGCGGGCCACTGCCCAGAACCGTCAGGTAGCTCAGCTGATGGGCATTAACCACAAGCTCATCTACGCGCTGGCATTCGGTATCGGTCTGGCTATCACAGGCTTGTCCGGCTCCCTGCTGGTGCCCAATTCCTCAGTGTTTCCCACCGTGGGCAATACCTACGGCAACAAGTGTTTTATCATTGTGGTGCTGGGCGGTAAGGGGAGCATCCCGGGTTGCCTGCTGGGCGGCATCCTGATCGGGCTTATTGAAAAGTTCGGTGCCCTGCTCTGGACAGAGGCATATGCGCAGGTGGTTGTCTTTGTACTGTTCATCCTCATACTCCTCTTTAAGCCCAGCGGCTTGCTGGGACAAGAGACTTCCTAAGGAAAGGGGCGGCTGACATTGAAAAGCGGTATTTTTCAGGGAATCGCGGGAAACAGGTTCTTTTCCCGCTACAAGAGCCTGATCCTGTTCCTGGCGATCGCGGCACTCATGCCCCTGATCACCAGAACGGAGTATACGATCCATACCCTTTGCATGATGATGCTGTACGCCTTTCTGGCCAGTAGTTGGAACATTCTGGGTGGCCTCTGTGGACACTTTTCCCTGGGAAACGGCGTGTACATGGGCCTGGGGGCCTATATCACCGCCGCCATGTTCAGCTATGGCGGGGTCACCCCATGGATCGCCATCCCCATTGCAGCCCTGGCGGCGGCACTGATCTCTCTGGTGCTGAGCTATCCGTGCTTCAAGTTGCGCGGCTCCTATTATTGCCTGTGTACCATCGCATTGCTCAGCCTGTTCCGGCTGGTCATCTGCAATGAGCAACGCATTTTTGGGCTGGATCTGGGGGCCTCGGTGGGATTGCGGATCAGTTGGCGGGGCGGTATTGGCAATATGCAGTTTGACAGCAAGGTGAGCTACTATTATATCATCATGGTGTTGCTGGCGGCGGCGGTTTTTATCAGCATTTACCTCCAGCACTCCAAGACCGGCTACTATTTTTCCGCCATCACCACCAACCAGGTGGCGGCTGAAGCACTGGGCGTCAACACTACGAGGTACAAGCTGAAGGCCCAGTTTATCAGCGCGTTTCTAACGGCCCTGGGCGGCGGCTTCTACCTCATGCTGATCATGTATATCGATCCGAACCGCATTTTGGGTGCGACGTTTTCCATCGAAATCATGCTATACGCGGTGATCGGCGGCATCGGATCTGTCTGGGGTCCCGTGCTGGGAGCATTGGCCCTCTACCCCATCAGCGAGGGGTTGCGCGGTGTGCTGGGCACCAACGCCTCCGGTCTTCCCACGGCGATCTATGGGTTGGTGATGATGCTGGTGATCTATTTCATGCCCAGCGGCATCTTTCCCTGGCTTGTGGAAAAGGTTGGAACCGTGTACCGAAAGCGAACAGGTGGGACAGCCAAAAGCAAGGAGGTGGGCTGAGTGACTGAGGAAGTGATTCTTGATGTACGCCATGTAACCAAGAAATTTGGCGGCCTTGTGGCCAACGAGGATGTGAGCATTCACCTGAACAGGGGCGAAGTCCTGGGACTGATCGGTGCCAATGGGGCAGGCAAAACCACCCTATTCAATATGCTCTCCGGTGCACTGAGCGTGACTTCCGGGGAGATCTTGTTCAAGGGGACGCCTATCCAGAACAAGCCAGCTAACGCCGTGTGCAAGCTGGGCATCGGGCGCACGTATCAGCTGGTGCAGCCCTTCACAAACCTGTCTGTGCTGGACAACGTGATGGTGGGTGCATTTCTGCGCTATCCGCACTATGATCAGGCCCGCAAAAAAGCGGAGGAGGTGCTTCGCTTCACCCAGCTGTCCGACATCGGCGATGTCCGGGGCAACAATCTGACGCTGACCCAGATGAAGCGCATGGAGGTCGCCAAGGCACTGGCTACTGAGCCGGAGGTCATTCTCCTGGACGAGGTGACCGCCGGCGTCAACCCCAAGGAGCACCCCGGCTTTATGAAGCTGGTCACAGATATCCGCGACAGCGGCGTGAGCGTTATCATCATTGAGCACGTCATGAGGGTCATCATGAACATATCTGACCGGATGTATGTGCTTAACCAAGGCAAGCTCATCGCACAGGGAACGCCGAAGGAGGTCGCGGAAAATCCAGCCGTCATCAGTTCGTACTTTGGGGAGAAAAAACATGCTGAAAATTGAGGATATTTATGTAAATTACGGTCACTCCGAAGCATTGCGCGGCATTTCCCTGGAGATAAATGAGGGTGAGATGATTGCGCTGCTCGGAGGAAATGGGGCCGGGAAAACCACTACAATCAACACCGTATCCGGCCTGACCCGGCTGGTCAAGGGGAAGGTATATTTCCAGGGGGAGGACATCTCCGAGATGCCGCCCCACATTCGTGTCAAGCAGGGCATTATTCAGGTGCCGGAGGGACGGAAGTTGTTCCCCTTCCTCAGTGTGCATGACAATCTGCTGGTGGGTTCCTACTTGCCGCACTGTCGTAGCCAGCGGGAGAAAAACCTGGATCTCTGCTTTACCATGTTTCCGAAGTTATATGAACGCCGCACCCAGATGGCCAATTCGCTGTCCGGTGGAGAACAGCAGATGTGCGCCATCGCCCGTGGCCTGATGCAGTGCCCCAAGATTTTGATGCTGGACGAGCCCTCCCTGGGCCTGGCCCCCATCGTGGTGGAGAGCATTTTTGAAAAGCTCCAGGAGATTAACAAATCCGGCGTGACGATCCTTTTGGTGGAGCAGAACGTGATGTCCTCCCTGGAGATCGTAGACCGGGCCTATGTCATCGAAATTGGGCAGAACATTATGGATGGTGCTTCCGCTGATCTTCTCCGCAACGAGAACCTAAAGAAAGCATACCTTGGCATTTGACTGCCGGGGAAAGGAGAGCAATTACCATGGCGATTGACAAACTGTTTGTGGCAGGGGCTGGGTTGATGGGCTGCGGCATCGCCCAGACCGCAGCCCAATCCGGACTGGAAGTCATTTTGAATGACGTGAACGAGAAAGCCGTTCAACGGGGCCTGGAGGAGATCTGGAAGCGTTGGACGAACAGCGTGAAGAAGGGCCGTATCACCCAGGAGGAGATGAAGGCTTACAAGGACCGCCTAACCGGAGCTGCGTCGCTGACGGAAGCGGCGGGGTGCGACATGGTGATTGAAGCGGTGTACGAAAATCCGAAGGTGAAGATCACGCTGCTGCGGCAGTTGGAGGACATCTGCCGATCAGACGCCGTTCTTGCCTCCAATACATCCTCCATCTCCATCACAACCCTCGCTGCCGCCCTGAACACCCCTGAGCGTTTCATTGGGATGCACTTTTTCTCCCCGGTACCCGTGATGCGGCTGCTGGAGCTGATTCCCGGCCTGTGCACCGCCCGGGAGACGTTGTCCGCCGCCCAGACAGTGGGAGTGCGGATGGGAAAAACCATCATCGTGTCCAAAGATATGCCCGGCTTCATTGTCAACCGGGTAGCAAATCTGATGGGGAACGAGGCAATCCAGGTACTGGACGAGGGCATCGGGACGGTGGAGAGCATCGACGAAGGAATCCGCTGCGGCATGAACCACCCGATGGGCCCACTGGAGCTGTGCGACATGGCGGGCGCGGATATTCTGCTGGCGGTGATGGAAGTATACCACGCCGAGCTGGGCGACAAATATCGCCCGGCCCCCCTGCTGCGCAAAATGGTGAAGGCGGGGATGCTGGGCCGAAAAACTGGAAGAGGCTTTTATATTTATGACGAGCATGGCGTAAAAATCGGCCCAAACCCGATTTTTGCGCAGCAGCCGTAACCTGATTTACCAATATAAAGGAGCGTGCCGCCGTTATGGCAAAATCAAATAAGGTTATCATCTGTGCCGCACTGACTGGTGCTGTAACCCCCAAGGAAAAGAGCCCCAACCACCCCATCACCCCGGATGAGATTGCCGCTGACGTGGTTCGTTGCGCCAAAGCGGGCGCGGCCGCCGTACATCTCCACGCCCGGGACGAGCAGGCCCGGGGTACTATGAGCGTGGACGTATTCACCGAGATTTTTGAAAAGACCCGCGTGGCCTGCACCGAGGCCGGGGTGGACGTGATTGTAAACCTGACCACCTCAGGTGCGGTAGGCTGCACCAAGGAGCAGCGCGTGGCCCACATCGAGAAGCTGAAGCCAGAAATGATGTCCTATGACGTAGGCAGCTTCAACTGGGACGACGCGTTCATTTATGACAACAGCCCCGACTTTCTGCGACTGGCGGGCAAAGTAGCACTGGAAAACGACGTAAAGCCCGAGATCGAGATTTTTGATTCCGGCCACATTCTGAGTACGGCTACTTATATTAAGGAGGGACTTTTGAAAGCCCCGGCCCATTACCAATTTGTGCTGGGTGTGGGCGGTGCCATGCAGGGCACCATTGAAAACGTCCTATTCCTGCGCAATATGCTGCCCGAAGGGGCGACCTGGAGTGCCACAGGTATTGGTGCCTATCACTTGCCCGTGATGTATGCCGCCCTTGCCGCCGGGTGCGATGGACTCCGTGTGGGTCTGGAGGACAACGTGTATATGTCCCGGGGTGTGAAGGCCAGCAATGTACAGTTGGTGGAGCGCGCTGTAGAGATTGCAAAGCTGTATGGCCGGGAGATCGCCACCGCTGGGGAGACCCGGGAAATTTTGGGCATTACCCGCAAATCCTGGTAACGTGATTCGCCAGATCAAAACGAAAGGGATTGATTCATATGAAAAATGCAAGAGACGCTGTAATTGTGGCGTATGGTCGTTCTCCCATGGCTCGGGCCAATAAGGGATCCTTCGCAGGACTCCATCCGGTGGAATACTCCGCACAGACGCTCTCTGGAGTTCTGGATCGCCTGCCGGGACTGGATCGCAGCCAGATCGATGATGTCATCATGGGCTGTGCCAATCCGGAAGCGGAATGCTTCTTCAACATTGCCCGGCTGGTGGCTCAGCGTGCGGGGCTGTCGGACGAGATCACAGGTCAGACGGTGAACCGCTTCTGCTCCTCCGGCCTGCAGGCCATTGCCACTGCGGCCAACGCCATCCTTGCGGGGCAGATGGACATTGTGTGTGCCGGTGGTGTGGAGCGCATGACCGGCATGAACATGGATCCTGAACACAGCAGGCCGTTTATGGACGAAAAGCTGGTCGAGCTGAAGCCGGATACCTACATCGCCATGGGGATGACGGCGGAGAACGTGGCCGCCCAGTACGGTATCACCAGGGAAGAAATGGATCAGATGGCAGTAGAGAGCCATACGAAAGCGGCAGCCGCCCAGGCTGCTGGGAAATTCAAAGGGGAGATCGTGCCCATCACCGTAGAGATCGACGGCAAAACGGTGACGGTTCTGGAGGACGAGGGCATCCGTCCTGGCACTACTTTGGAGGGCCTGTCCAAGCTGAAGCCCTGCTTCAAGCCTGACGGCGTGGTCACTGCCGCCACCTCCTCCCAGATGACGGACGGTGCGTCCTTTGTGGTGCTGATGGCCCGTGAGACGGCGGAAAAGTTGGGATACGCGCCTGTGGCCCGCTTCGTGGGCTTTGCCGTGGGCGGTGTGCCCGCAGGCGTCATGGGTCTGGGACCCATCAAGGCCGTACCTAAGGTACTGGCCAGGGCAGGTCTGTCTATGGAGGACATGGATGTGATCGAACTCAACGAGGCGTTTGCCGCCCAGGCGTTGGCTTGTATCCGGGATCTGAAAATGCCAATGGAAAAGGTGAACCCCAATGGCGGGGCTATGGCACTGGGTCACCCAATGGGGGCCACCGGCGGCTTCCTAACCTGCAAGGCAGTGAGCGAACTCAAGCGTACCGGGGGCAAATATGCCCTGATCACCATGTGTATCGGCGGCGGTCAAGGAGCTGCCGGCATCTTTGAGATGGAGTAAATAGAAGAAAGATAAGGCGCGGCGTCGGTTGATAGGAGGTAACTGATGAAACAAAAAGTGGTGATTGTGACAGGTGCGGGGCGGGGAATTGGGGCCGCCACTGCTAAGCGGTTCCTGACTGGTGAGGCCAGGGTGGTGCTGGCGGACCTGAATGAGGGATGCGTGGCCCTGGGCCGTGAGTTGTCCGTCGGGGGCAGGGAGGCCGTTGGGCTCCCTTGCGATGTCTCGAACGGGCAGTCGGTGGCCCACTTATTCCGGCAGGTGCTGGACCGCTATGGCCGTGTGGACGTACTGGTGAACAACGCGGGCATTACCAGCGACGCCCGGTTCCACCGAATGACAGAGGCGCAGTGGGATCATGTGATGGCAGTGGATTTGAAGTCCATGTTTTATACCTGCCAGCAGGCGGTGGCAAGTATGCTGAAAACCGGGGGCGGGGCCATTGTCAATATTTCCTCTGTTTCCGCTCAGACTGGAAACTTCGGGCAGGCCAACTACAGTGCCGCCAAACTGGGCGTTGTGGGTCTGACCCGCACATTGAGTACCGAATACGCCGCCAAGGGAATACGCACCAACGCTGTAGCCCCCGGGTTCATCCTAACCGATATGGTAAAAACCATCCCGGAAAAGGTAGTGGAGGGCCTGGTTCAGACAATTCCCATGCGTCGGGGCGGAGATCCCCATGAAATTGCCAACGCAGCTTACTTTCTGGCCTCCGACGAGGCGTCATTTATCACTGGACAGGTTCTGTCTGTCAACGGCGGACTGTATATGAACGGATAGGAGGCTGCTGGAATTGATCCGTAATTTTGACGAATTGAAAGCCCTACTGGCTGCCTGCCCAGTGAAGCGACGGATTGGTGTGGTGGCGGCACAGGACGGGCATACGCTGGAGGCTGTCACACACGCTGCCCGGGACGGTCTGGTTTTCCCGACCCTTATCGGCGACGTTGAGAAAATCAAAGAGCTTCTGGATCGGCTGGAGTACCCATTGTCGGAAGCTGAACTTATTCCTGGTAAAGATCCGGCTGAGTGTGCTGAGACTGCCTGCATTCTGGTGAAAGAGGGCAGGCTGGACTGCATTATGAAGGGCAAAACCGAAACCGGCCCACTGATGAAGGCACTGGTGAGCCGGGAGAAAGGCATCCGCAGGGCGGACACCATGAGTATGCTGGCGGTGATGTGGACGCCCGGTTATCACAAGATCTTTGGCATCACCGATGTAGGGTTGCTGACCTATCCGAACCGGGAACAAAAACAGGCGGCTGTCGAGAATGCTGTGAGTGCCTTCCACGCCATGGGGATTGCCAAACCTAAGGTAGCCATTTTGGCGGCCGTAGAAACCGTCAACCTCAAAATGCCTGAATGTGTGGATGCCGCAGCCATCAAGGAGGCCGGAATTCCCGGCTGCATCATTGAGGGTCCTATCAGCTATGATTTGGCCATGGAGCGGGAGGCCGCCGAACTCAAGGACTACCACAGTCCTGTGGCCGGGGATGCGGACATTTTGGTTGTACCCAATATCTGCTGCGGAAATGTTGCGGCCAAAACCATAACCTCCATCAGCGGTGGGTCCACCTGCGGCACGGTGCTGGGGGCCATGGTTCCGGTGTGTATGACCAGCCGGAGTGCTTC
>CATJRT010000249.1 GCA_949742895.1 uncultured Eubacteriales bacterium
GATCTACGACCTGCTCACCCTGTACGAATGTTATATGGTAGGGGAGATCACCGTCCAGGTTGAGCACTGCCTCATGGCCCTGCCAGGGGCCAGCCTGGACGCCATCACCCATGTCTACTCCCACGAGCAGGGCCTGTTCCAGTGCGAACGCTACCTCAACACCCATCCGGACTGGAAGCAGGTCCCCCAGGCGGACACCGCCGGGTCGGCCCGGATGGTGGCGGACAGCGGGGACCGGACGAAGGCCGCCATCTGCTCCGCCCGGGCGGCGGAACTGTACGGCCTGAACATCCTGGCCCGGGCCATTAACCACAACAGCCACAACACCACCCGGTTCGTGGTGGTGTCCCCCCGGATGGAGCTGCGCCCCGGCGCGGACAAGATCAGCACTCTGTTCGTCCTGCCTCACGAGGCAGGGTCCCTCCACGAGATCCTCACCGTGTTTGCCATCCACGGCCTGAACCTGGTGAAGCTGGAGTCCCGGCCCATGCCGGAGCGGAGCTGGGAATATATGTTCTTCCTGGAGTTCACCGGCAAGCCCGGCGACCCTGTGGCGGCGGACGCCCTCCACGAACTGGCCCAGACCACCGGGGACTTCCGCGTCCTGGGCTGGTTCCGCTCCAACCTGAACTGAGCCATGACCCACGAGGACTATATGCGCCAGGCCCTGGAGCTGGCCCGGCTCTGTCTGGCGGACGGGGACGTGCCGGTTGGCTGCGTCATCGCCGCGCCGGATGGTACGGTCATCGGCCGGGGCCGCAACCGCCGGGAGGCCACCCGCTGCGCCACCGCCCACGCCGAGGTCGAGGCCATCAACGAAGCCTGTGCCGCGCTTGGTTCCTGGCGGCTGTCCAGCTGCACCCTGTACGTCACCCTGGAGCCATGCCCCATGTGTGCCGGAGCCATCATCAATTCCCGCATCTCCGCCGTCCGGTACGGCGCGCGGGAGGGAAAATCCGGCTGCTGCGGCTCGGTGCTCAACCTGTTTGAGGAGTGCTTCAACCACCACCCCCGGATCTACGGCGGGCTGCTGGAAGGGGAGTGCCGCACTCTACTGGAGGATTTCTTTCAATCGCTGCGCTGAGATTTAATATTATTGTAACATTTTCCATTAAACTTTCGTAACGAATCTCCTGTATCTTTAATTATGCAAGAGATATCCTTTCTTTTTCATTCTATCCTCCATCCCTTAAGAGCCGGAACGGGCAACCGCTCCGGCTCGCTTTTTCAGGCAAAAGGCGGACCCAGGAAAAATCCTCCTGGGTCCGCTCTTGCGTATTGGGTTTAATTCTCCTTGCGCTTCCGGGTGCCGATGGTCAGACCCACCAGCCCAGCGCCGGAAACCGCTGCCACTGTCAGCCACAGGCCCAGTATATCACCGGTCTGGGATACGTCGGCCTGGGGCGGGGCAACCTCCCCGATCTCCTCGTCCGGCTGGCTCTCCACAGGTACGCTGGGCTGCTCGGTCTCGACAGGCGCGGACTCCACAGGGGCGGGGGTCTCAGACTCCACGGGAGCGGGCTCCTGGCTTTCCACGGGGGCCGGGGTCACGACGATCTCGGGCACCACAGGGGGGGCGCACCAGCGCAGGAATGGCCTCGGTCCGGGTTGCGCCGCATACGGTGCAGGTGTAAAGCATCTCGCCCTCCACGCCGTAGCCGACGGGGGTGGTTACGACGCCCTCATCCCACTGATGCTCGGTGCACCACCGGGCATAGTAGACCTTGCCGCTCTCGGCATCCTCAGCCGCGACCTTCGTGCCGCTGAAATCGACCTCTTCAAACCAACCGGCAAAGATGTCGCTGTCCCGCGTGGGGATCGCGCACTCATTCTCGGTCACCATTCCGCCGTTCAGCACGAACACCTTGCAGTCGGTGACAGAATCAACCGCTGTCCCCTCGTCGCCGGTCACAAAGATCACGGGCGCTTTGGAGATGTTTTCCGTACCGATCACACTCAGCAGGGACTTGGAACCAATCAGGTTTGCAGTGGACCCAACAAACGTGTTTTTTTCAATTGTCGTTACAGAATCTGGAATTTCAACCAATCCCAGCGGGCAATTCTGAAATGCGTTATTGCCAAGGAAAGTCAGGTTTTCCGGCAGAGAAACATTTTTCAGACTGGTGGCATGAGCGAAAGCATAACCCTGAATCTTCTCAACACCCTCCTCAACAGTCAGCGTCTCCAGGCTTGAACAACCGCTGAATGCGCTGTATGCGATTTCTTTCACACTCCCTGGAATTGTGAGGTCCTTCAAGCTCTTGCAGTTGGTAAAGGAATACCTGGAAATAACCTTCAGCGTATCCGGCAGCTCCACGCTCTCCAACGCGCTGCATCCGCTAAATGTGGATTGCTGGATCTCGGTCCAGGTGCTGGGAACCTTTACCGCCTTCAACGAGGAACATTTCAAGAAAGCCCCCTCTCCAACCGTTGCCACACCTTCTGGAATTGTTACACTCTCCAAACTGGTACAACTCTGGAACACAAAGCCGCTAATAGAAGCACCCGCCGGAATCTCGACTTTCTTCAGATTGGCGCACTCCGGAATGTTCAGCGCTTTCAGACTTGTGCATCCCCTGAATACGCCGCCGCCATCACCGCCGCCAATGCTTGTCAAGGTAGAAGGCAGAGAGATGGACTCCAAATTGGGACAGTGATTGAAGGCCCGCGCTCCAATGGAGGTCACACCTTCTTCAATCACTACCTGCTTCAAAGCATCACCACGCCAGGGCGGCACATTCGTACTGTCATTATAATAAGTATTCATCTTCCCTTCCCCGGAAATGGTCAGCACTCCCTCGCTGTCCATCTTCCAGGTCAGATTTTTGCCGCACGTCCCGTTGCTCTCCTCCGGGTCATCCGCCAGCGCCGTCATGCACACCGAGCTCATGACCAGGCTGAGGGCCAGCACACAGGCCAGCAGCTTTTTCAATCTCTTTGCCATACTCATCTTCTCCTTTTTATGTGGTGCTCCGCAGGCGTCCCCGTCCCCGCCTCCGGGCCGCCGCAAAGAGCGTCCTTGTTGCCTCTCATGAGAGGCAACAAGGACGCTTTTGCTCTTGGCAAGTACTTTTTCAAAAAGGTTTTCATTTTCTTCTTTTCATATAACCATCTGTCATTTTCCATTTCATTCCCCCCTTGCTTCTCGCGCCAAACTCTGGTACAATATCGGCGGCACAATTCTAATCGATTTATGAGGAAAGAAGGCTTTTACACCATGCAGAAGCTCAGACAGGGTCTGCTGGACTATCTCCTGCTCACCCTGGGCACGGCCCTGGTGGCCATCGGCGTTCACTTTTTCAAGTTCCCCAACAACTTCAACACCGGCGGTGTCACCGGTCTGGCGGTCATCCTGTCCGCCGTTTTCCCGGCGGTCAGCTCCTCCACCTTTGCCTCGGTCATCAACCTGGCGTTCCTGGTCCTGGGCTTCCTGGCCGTCAACCGCAGCTTTGGCCTGCGCACGGTGTACTGCTCTCTGCTGTTTTCCGCCATGCTGTCCGGCTTCAAGTGGCTGTTCCCCATGCCCGCGCCCCTTACCGACCAGAGGATGCTGGAGCTGTTTTTTGCCGTCATTTTTCCCTCCCTTGGCGCTGCCATCCTCTTTAATATGCAAAGCTCCACCGGTGGCACCGATATCCTGGCCATGATACTCAAGCGGTTTTCCAGCCTGGACATCGGCAAGGCCCTGCTGTATGTGGATGTGCTCATCGCTGCCTCCACCCTGATCTTCTGGGGCATAGAGACCGGGCTGTACTCTCTGCTTGGTCTGGTGCTGAAATCGTTGGTGGTGGACTCGGTGATTGAATCGCTGAATCGCCGCAAGAGCTTCATCGCCGTCACCTCCCGCCCGGAGGAGGTGTGCAGCTTTATCACCGAAACGCTTCACCGCTCCGCCACCTGCTGGCAGGCAGAAGGGGCGTATTCCCACGATCCCAAGTGGGTGGTGCTCACCGCCCTGTCCCGGGCTCAGGCCGTAGCCCTCCGGCAGCACCTGCGCACGGTGGACCCTCATTCCTTTATCCTTGTTACCAATTCCAGCGAAATTTTTGGCAAAGGCTTTATGCGTGCCTAAACCTTCTTCGATTGTTTTCGCCCTCTCCGCTATGGTATGCTTGTCCATATCACAGCGGGGAGGCGGTTTTTTTGGCCCTGTTTCGAAAAAGTGAAAAGCGGCAGGTGCTGGACCTGCCCATCGGCTCCATCCGGCCCAATCCCCACCAGCCCCGGCGGGACTTCGCGCCGGAGGACCTGGCGGAGCTGGCCCTTTCCATTACCCAAGTGGGTATTTTGCAGCCGCTGTCCGTCCGCCGCACCGATGCCGGGTGGGAGCTGATTGCAGGGGAGCGCCGTCTCCGGGCAGCGGAGCTGGCAGGGCTTCTCTGCGTTCCCTGCCTTCCGGTGGAGGCGGACGGGGATACCTCCGCGCTCCTGGCTCTGGTGGAGAACCTCCAGCGCAAGGACCTGGACGTGTGGGAGGAGGCCGCCGCCTTGCGCCGGCTCATTGACTGCCATCACCTCTCCCAGGAGGAAGCCGCCCAGCGGATTGGGAAAAGCCAATCTGCTGTGGCCAACAAGCTGCGGCTGCTGAAGCTGCCGGAGGACGTGATTACCACCCTGCGCGCCGCCCGCCTCTCGGAACGCCACGCCCGAGCCTTGCTGCGGCTGGACAGTCCGGACAAGCAGCGCGCCGCTCTGGACCACATTGTTCGCCATGGTCTGAATGTGGCAAAGAGCGAAGAGTACATCGACCGTCTTTGCGACAAAGGGAACAAACCCCGGAAGGCCAAACCGGTCTACCGGTTCAAGGATGTGAGGCTGTTCCTGAACACGGTGACGCGCAGCTTGGCTGTGATGCAGTCGGCAGGGGTGCCCGCCCGCTGCGGGCGGGAGGAGACGGACAGCGAAATTACCCTCACCATCCATATTCCAAAATAGGACAGGCTCCGGGAATTTCCGGGGCCTAATTTTTTTGACTTTGCACAGGCCCGGCGGAGGTTGCTGCCAAAATGGGGCCTCACGGAAACCTGGCATTATGGTTTTCGTAGGGAAAGGAGGAGTAGCGCAATGAGCGAGCTTTCAACAAAGCCGGACGCGAGGGATATGAGAGCTGACTTCGACGTGTTTCACGTGAAACATTCAGTCCTCTCTTTTTTGGAAAACAGTTGAAATTATCCGCAGAACACGATATAATGTAATTTACCCCTTTAGGGGCAATGTTTGGGCGCGTTTAGCGCCGGGAAAAGGCGGGTATCCTATGGCTAAAACCATTGCCATCGTCAACCAAAAAGGCGGCGTGGGTAAGACCACCACCTGTGTTAATCTGGCCGCCGCCCTCACCGCACTGGGTACGCGGGTACTGGTGTGCGACTTTGACCCCCAGGGCAACGCCACCTCCGGCTTTGGGCTGGACAAAACCCGATCTCCCGGCATCTACGAAGTAATCCTGGGCGGAGCACCCATCCAGCGGGCCGTTGCTGCCACAAAGTGGGCTGATGTACTCCCTGCCAACAAGGCACTGTCCGGCGCGACGGTTGAGTTAATCAACCTGGACCGCCGGGAATACCGTCTGCGGGACGCCCTTGAGGAATTGAAAGAGAAGTACGACTTCATTTTCATCGACTGCCCGCCCTCCCTGGAGCTGCTCACCCTGGACGCATTGTGTGCCGCCGACACACTTTTGGTCCCCGTCCAGTGCGAGTATTACGCCCTGGAGGGCCTGTCCGACCTGCTCTATACCGTCCGGCTGGCCAAACGGAAACTGAATCCCGGCCTGGAGCTGGAGGGCGTGGTGCTCACTATGTACGATGGACGGACAAACCTGTCGCTACAGGTTGCGGAGGAGGTCAAGCGGCATTTCCCCGGCAAGGTATACGCCAGCGTCATTCCTCGAAATGTGCGGCTGTCCGAAGCGCCCAGCCACGGAATGCCTGCAACCGCCTACGATCCCCTTTCCCGGGGGACAGAGGCATACCAAACACTGGCAGAGGAATTTCTGCGCAAGAATCCGGTCACAGCAAAAAAATAAGACAACGCGGTTTGTAAGCGCTTTTTTAGGCTATTAAACAGAGGCTTTTAGAAGCCCGCAGCACAGCACAACAAAAAAGCTCTGCAAAACGCCGGAAAGGACTGAATCCATATATGGCAAAAGCCAAAGGCTTAGGCAAGGGTCTGGACGCGCTGATGGGAGACTCATCCCTCCAGGCCCAGGAAGCCGGGTCCCTGCTCCTGCCCATCTCCCAGGTGGAGCCGGGGCTGGACCAGCCAAGGAAGCGCTTTGACGAAGAGGCGCTGGCCGACCTGGCCGCCTCCATCCAGGAACACGGTATCCTCCAGCCCTTGATTGTCCGCCGTCTCAGTACCGGCTATTACCAAATCATTGCCGGAGAACGGCGGTGGCGGGCAGCCAAACAGGCGGGCTTGAAGGAGATCCCAGTGGTCATCATCGAAGCGGACGACCGCAAGGTGATGGAACTGGGCCTCATCGAAAACCTTCAACGGGAGGATTTGAACCCAATGGAGGAAGCCGAAGGCTATCTCGCCCTGCTCACCGACTTCGCTATGACTCAGGAGGAGGTGGCCCAGCGGATGGGAAAATCCCGCCCTGCCATTGCCAACGCCCTGCGGCTCACCGCCCTGCCTCCCGCCGTACGTGAGCTGTTGGCAGAGGGAACCATCTCCGCCGGACACGGCCGGGCCGTACTCATGGTGGAAGGGGAACAGGCCCAAACCGCCTTCGCTCAGAAAATTGCGGCGGAAGGGTGGAGCGTCCGGCAGGCGGAGGCCAGGGCCAAAACCTTCACCCTGGATCAGCCGGAGGAAAAGCCCGCCAAATCCGCCGAGGACCCCAACCGTATGTACATTCAAGCAGTGGAAAAGGACCTGTCCACCCGGTTCGGCCGAAAGGTATCCATTCGCAGCGGTGCCAAAAAGGGTAAATTGGAGCTGGAGTTCTACAATGTGGACGACCTTAATCACCTGCTGGATCAGCTTGACCGGCTATCCCACCTGACTGCCCAAGAACACCCCGCAGAGAGAGAACAGGCCGGACAAGGGGAAGGAGGGGACGAGGTATGAGCAAAAAACCGGAGAAGGATGTTTCACGTGAAACAATGGGCACAGACAGCGCAGTCCAGAGCCAACCGGACAACGCCAAAGCCGCTCCCCAGCCGGACAAGCAGGGAAGCGCCGCCAAGCCCCGCCAGCCCGCCCCGGTATTTATCTACCTGGCCATCCTGTTCGCTGCGGCATTTCTGATGCTGCTGCTGGCCTACCTCGTCCAGCAGCGCAACAGTGAGAATACCATCGACGACCTACGCACCAGCATGACTGCCACTCGGGAGGAGCTGATGGAACAAAACCGAGTGCTACAGGAGGAAAAAGAGGGACTGGAAACAGAGTTAAATACACTGAATGACCAGCTGAACGAAATAACCGCTGAACGGGATAAGTATGAACAGGATGCCCAAATGTGGAAGGAGACAGCGGAGGGATATTCTTCCTGGCAAAACTCTTATAAGTTTCTGGAAACCTTTTGGTTCGTAGAGGAGCTCTATGTCAAGGGCGATTATGAATCCTGCGCAGAGACATTCAAGGAGTGGTATCATTACCGCGTTCCATATGAAGTGCTGGAGCGGGCAGAGGAGATCCGCGACGATCTGACACGGCGAGGTTTTTTGGAGAAAGGCGCGTATGACGAGCTTGATGTTCCACATGAAACACCGGAGGACTGACCATGGTAGAAAAACATGGCCCGGAGTTCTACCCGCCCGAGGAGGATAACGAACGGCCGTGGACCAGCCTACCGCAGGCAGATCAATCTACCAGCGGCGACGCACAGAACCTCCCTCCGCTGGAGCAGGGGGGACCGCCCCCTCAAAGCCCTCAACCCACACCTGCAAATGCTCCCCGGTCTGTCCCGCTGCTGGCCTATGTGACAGCCCTGCTGGCAGTAGGATTTCTCATCATGACGGCGGTGTGTGTGCTCCAGTTCCGCGCCAATCAGAACACGCTGGACGAGGTGCGGGAAATAGCAGAGGACATCCAAACCCTGGACCAGCTTCGGGAAGAAAACGAACAGCTTCGGAAGAAAAACGCAGAGTTGGAGGCCAACGCAACAGAAAATCTACAGAAGGCCTGGGAAGCGGAACAATCCGAGCTCATCGTCAAGTCCATGTTTGAGGAGGTCAAACTGGAACAGGAAGCGCTACGCTATATCTGGTTTATCCAGAATTTCATAGACGACGGGAATTATGCCATGGCCACAAATGCCCTCTGCTTTGGCGGATATGACGCTTACCAAAAATTAGTCTATGAGTCAAATACAGACTCTTGGAACAATGGCATCAATTTTCAATTCTCGGACTCCTATTCTCAACTGAACCAATTAAACTATCTGTGTCTGCCGGAGGCCTACGGGGACGACCCCTACCCCAACGAGGAAATACCGGAAAACAATCAGTGGTCTGAGCTGTGGACAGCGTTGTCAGCCTACTATTTTGACTCAAACAGTTACCAGGCCGCAGTCTGCCTGGTAAACTGGTCCAACGAGTACCTGTATCTGCTGGATTGGCAAGAGGACATTCCAGAAGAGCAGTATTGGCTGGGGCTTGAGAGCTTCACAAAAGAGCAGTATTGGATTCTACGGGAAACTCTGTCAGGACAGGGCTATATCCGCAAGACGGAGGACGGCGGGCTGGAGCTTAGGTGAATAAAGAGTCTATCCCAGAATTAGACGTGCGCAGATAGCGCAGTCAGATTTTACGCTGGGCAAGGCGATTTGACACAGGAATACTTTGTGTATATAACAAGAAAATTAAATGAGCATGACGGGAAAAAGGGCCAAAACAAACGGCATATTGAGGTTGAAAATAACAGGTTCTACGGCTGGGAATTGAGCCAGCAGGCACGAAAAAGGGGGTGATGGAATGGACGGACCGCAGAAGGATTTGATTGAGCAGATCGTCAGCGCGTCGCTTACGCGGCAGTCCGACGCCCTGCAAAACGAAATCCCAACAGGGAAGAGGCCCTCAGACACATCCGCCACGGCGCCGCCCCCGGAGGACGAACCGGTAAACAGCGCCCAGCCGCCGCCTCAACCCATCCCGCCGCCCAAAGCAGGCCGGGGACTGGTGTGGCTGACTGCGGCGCTGGCAGTGGCGTCCGCCATACTGCTGGCCCTGTGCCTGATGCAGTTCAGGACCTCCCGGGAAGCAGTGGACGGGCTGCGGGAGATGGTGGAGGCTGTGCAGAGCGTGGACCAACTCCTGGAGGAAAACGGACAGCTCCAGCAGGAGCTGAACGGGCTGAAAACAGAGCTGGATGCCATCCAGACTGAGCTGAACCTCAAAACAAGCTGGGGAGAGACCCAACAAATGCTGTATCGCGAGGAGCACCAAGCCGCCACCCTACTATGGGACGTTCTGTTAGCCAAAGAGCTGTTTGACACAGGCAGCTATGAGGACTGCGCCGCCATCCTTCAGGGCCTCGCACAGAGCAGACAAAAGGCAATCAACCAGGCCACCTATCTCAATGGAAAAACCTATGATGCACAGTCTATCCTGAACGGGATGGCGAAGGAGCTGGGGGAATTGGGATACCTCTCCCAACAGGATATAGAGCTGCTGGAATCCAGCTTTGTGGAGACCCTTTACGAACCCTTTTACGGGGACATCCTCGCAGGAGCTGTGGACAGCAGCGCCGTCTCCCTTGGAACTGCGTACTGAAGCCGGCGAATCCAGAGTAACCGTTTGAAAATCATGAAGGAAAAGAGAGGATCATTTCATGTTAGACATCAAATTTCTCCGGGAAAACCCGGAGCTGGTAAAGGAAAACATCAAGAAGAAATTCCAGGAGGAAAAGCTCCCCCTGGTGGACGAGGTCATTGAACTGGACAGGCGCAACCGGGACGCCATGACCGAGGCCAACAACCTGCGCTCCCAGCGCAATACCCTGTCCAAGCAGGTGGGTATGCTCATGGGTCAGGCCAAAA
>CATJRT010000250.1 GCA_949742895.1 uncultured Eubacteriales bacterium
AAATACGACGGCCTGTTTTGTTGTGCCCATTTTCGTGGGGTTATTTTTTTGAGATTTTTCTCCTTTTAGGTCTTGACAACTCTTGGCAGGTTTTGCAGGTTTGGCAGGTTTTGCAGGACTCTAAATAATGATTTCTGATACCGGGGCAAAAACTTTTCACAGCTTAACTGAGCGCCAATATCTTCCGATATATAAAATATATCGAAAGGAGCGGATAGAGCATGGAAATGGAGCTGCGGACTACCCAACGGATACGGCGCAACGAACAGCTTACCAAAACTGCGGAGAAGAAGGCGGACACTGCCGGTTCCCTGGCCAGGCCCCCATCCGCCAAGCCAAAGGTCCCCGCCGACAAGCTGTCCGTCTCCCGGCAGGCGATGGCCTGGCTGGAGCAACAGGCCGAGCTGGACCGGGAGCGGGAAATGCGGCGGCAGGAGCGTCAATCGGACAGTCTGAGCGCCCTGGAGAGCAAAAAGCAGGCCTTGGACGACTTGGGCAAAAAGCTGAAGGTGCTGAGCAAGTGCCAGAAAATCGCTGCATCCATCATGAAGGGCAACCATGTGCCGCCGGAGGACCTGCAGTATCTGATGGAAAACGACCCGGCGGGGTACAAGCTGGCCATGGCCATGCGCCGGGAGAACCCGGACCCGGAGGACGAGGAAAGCGTGCTGGACGAGGAGGACAAAAAGGTTGGTTCCACGGAACAGACCGCTGGTGGGGACACTCCCTCCGCCTCCGCACCCAAGGCATCGTCCGGCGGCGGGGAAACGTCCGCTTCGACGGAGTAAGCTCATCAATATCAATTAGTAAAACCGCTCCCGAACTTTTGGGGAGCGGTCTCTATTTACTTCCCTTTGGGTAGGGTGCCTTTGTGTTTGTAAGTCCTAAAATATAATCTGTGCTTGTCTCATAGTATCCGGCCAACTTGATCAATGCCCAAAGCGGGATATCATAGGCGCCCTTTTCATAGCGTCGATATACTTCCCGGCGGCAGTTAAGCAAGTTTGCAATTTCTTGCTGAGTTTTGTCGGCATCAATACGGAGATCTTCGATTCTTTGAAACAGCATAGCAACATCACTCCTTATAAAGAGATGCTACTATTTTGTAGCATCTCGAGTGGGGATATGATACAATAGTCACTCAGGAAAGGGGACACTTGCTATGCAGGACAACGCACGATGGGAATTTATCTACAACCAAATCAATGGCATGATGGAATCCGATTGTATGCGAATGGGTACGAGACGAATCCACTATGGAGGGGACACTCGGACCACTGATAGAACAGATCTATGAAGCACGCAACTGCCTGTCTGAAAGACTGGGCATTGAGCCAAGTGCCGATCCAGATTTTGAACAGTTGATTGACGGAATCGAAGCGTTCTCCCGTGCGTGTGGAAAATTGATGTACTACTATGGCTGCCAGGATGGAATGAACGTAAAATAACAATCCCGCCCGGTTTTCCAGGCGGGATCGTTTTGTATCACAGCACAACCAATTCGCCGTTTTGCGCGTCCACGGTCAGCGTGGAATCGGGGACGGCCTCCCCGGCGATGATTTTCCGGCCCACCAGGTTCTCCACCGTGTGCTGGAGATACCGGCGCAGAGGCCGTGCGCCATACATGGGGTCGTAGGCGGATTCCAGGATGAGGGACTTGGCCCCGTCCGTCAGCTCCACCTTCAGCCGCTTGTCCGTCAGACGGCAGTTCAGCCCCACCAGCAGCAGGTCGATAATGTGGTAGATATTGTCCTTTGTCAGCGGCTT
>CATJRT010000251.1 GCA_949742895.1 uncultured Eubacteriales bacterium
CAAGGTTACAACTTCTTTCACGATTTCCCGCTTGTATTGCATGGAATACCTTGATATTAGGGCGTTTTTCGGATTTTCCCGCCTTTTTTCATAAACAAACCCCCACCTGGTCCCATTTCTCAACTATTCTGAAAACTCACAACCACACGTTTTCCATCTTTGAGGTAAATAAGCTGCCCGCCCGCAGCTATTTCATCCCCTACCCAGATCGGGCGGGGACGGATGCCATTGCGTCCAAAGAGAAGCGGTACGCTTCCCCCAAGGTGGTGTGCCTCAACGGGGAATGGGACTTCAAGTTCTACCCCCGGCCCATCGAACTGCCCGCCACCCTGGATACGGATGCGGTGGCCTTCGACAAGATCGACGTGCCCGCCTGCTGGCAGTTCCGGGGCTACGACAAGCCGTTCTATGTCAACATCCGCTATCAGTTCCCCTATAAGCCCCCCGTCATTCCCACCACGGAAAAGGTGGGGAAGGTGTTCTCCTGGATCGGCGTGGATCAGCGGATCAGCCTGCGCTGGAAAGAGCCGGACGAGCAGTATAACTTTGTGGGTGTATACCGTCGTTTCCTGGACATCGATGATCCGTCCAAACACTACGTCATCGACTTTTTAGGCGTGGCCAGCTGTATGGACCTGTATCTCAACGGGGAGTTTGTGGGCTACTCCGAGGGGGCCCACAACACCGCCGGGTTCGACCTTTCCGGCAAGCTGAAGGCGGGGAAGAATGAGATCGTTGTGGTTGTCCGCCGCTGGTGTAACGGCACCTACCTGGAGGGCCAGGATATGTTCCGCAACAACGGTATTTTCCGGGATGTGCTGCTGCGGATCAGCGAGCCCGCCGACCTGTGGGACATCGACGCCAAGACGAAGAAAACGGGCGATACCTATTCCCTGACCCTGTGGGCGGAAGCCCTGTCCGATACCAGCATCACCTTTACCCTGGAGGGCCACGGGATATCCAAAACCGCCACGGTGTCCACAAAAGGCAAGACCGCCGAGGTCACGTTTACTGATTTGCAGGTGGCTGAGTGGACCGCTGAGGAACCGGTGCTGTACAACATCTACTACGAGACTCCTTCCGGCTGTGTGAAGGAGAAGATCGGTTTCCGCACGGTGGAGATCAAGGGAGATGTGCTCTATATCAACGGCAGCAAGGTCAAGTTCAAAGGGGTCAACCACCATGACACCAGCCCCACCAACGGCTACACCATGACGCCGGACGAGATTGAGCGGGACGTGCTGCTCTGTAAGGAGTTCAACATCGACACCATCCGTACTTCCCACTATCCCCCTGATCCCCTGCTGCTGGAGCTGGCGGACGAGCTGGGCGTGTACATCGTGGACGAGAACGACCTGGAGACCCACGGAACCTTTGCCCACCAGCTGCCTCCCACCTACAACTCCATCAGCCACGACCCCAAGTGGGAAAAACACTATCTGGACCGCATCGCCCGGCTGTACCAGCGGGATAAGATCCACGGTAACACCGCCATCTTCATGTGGAGCCTGGGCAATGAGGCGGGGGGCTGCCACAACACCGATGCCATGTATGACTATCTGAAGGCCCGCTCCGGCCTGCCCATCCACTACGAGAGCGCAGTCCACTGCAAGCGGCAGGCCTACGATGTGGGCAGCGAGATGTATCCCAGCGTGAAGATGGTGCATGACGTGGGTGAGAAGTGCCGCAAGCAGGCGCGGCTCAACAACCGGCCCTACTTTATGTGTGAGTACGCCCACGCTATGGGTGTTGGCCCCGGCAACACCGAGGCATACTGGCGGGAGATCTATCAGTACGACAGTCTCATGGGCGGCTGTGTGTGGGAGATGGTGGATCATGCGGTGCTCCACGAGGACGGCAATTACACCTACGGCGGCGACCACGGCGAGTGGGAGCACGATGAGAACTTCTGTGTGGACGGCATCTTCTACCCCGACCGCACCCCGTCTGTTGGCGCCAAGATCATGAAGTTTATCTACCGCCCCATCAGGGTATGCCATATTGCAAACGACGTGTTTGAGGTTTTCAACACCACCGCGTTCTCCAATGGCCGGTGCTATCTTCTGGACTTCCAGTGGAACGACGGCAGCAGCGTTACCGTCCAGCCAGATGTGAAACCGCTGTCCAAGGCGATGGTCAAGGTGCCCCTGGGCAAGCCGGCAGATGGCACCCAGATGGTCACCGTTGTGGCCACCGACGCCAAAACGGGCCGGGTCGTCTCCGAAGAACAGATCGTGCTGGTTCGAACAGTGCAAAGCGCCCCCGAAGTCCAGACGCTGCCTGGGGAGTGTTCCGTGAGCGGCGGTAGGCTGCTGTACCGTCAGGATGGCAAAACCGTCGTGTCTGGGGCGGAACAGGCCACCCTTCTGTACCGCGCCGGGACGGACAACGACACTGACCCCCTGTTCCGCAAAGCCATGGGACCATACCAGGACCAGGCCGAGGAGATCGTTTCCGTCGAGCAGACGGCTGCTGGCTGGAAGGTGGTCACCAGGGTGTCCAACAGGAAACAGAAATTCACCGTTACCGACACCTATGAGGGTATCGAGGGCGGTGTGCTGGTCACCAGCGTACTGCATTGCATCTCGGGCGGCGGAACCGTGCCCCGGTTCGGCAAGTGCTTCCGGCTGGACGAGGTGTTCGACAAGGTGCGCTATGTGGGCCGCTGCGGCGAGTCCTACTGCGATATGAAAGAGCAGTTCCCCATCAAGGACGTGACCTGCGCCGTGACTGACATGATCGAGCCAAACCTCAGACCCCAGGAAAGCGGCAACCGCATGGACTGCACCCTGGCCACCCTGTCCGACGGATCCACCCGGGTGACCTTCGAGGCGGTGGACGCCCCCTTCGAACTGGCTGTCAAGCCCTACACGGACAAGGCCCTTTGCGGCATGAGGCACCGAAAGGATGAAATCCGCACCGGCACCTATGTGACGATCCAGGCGTTCCAACAGGGCATCGGCACCGGGGCCTGCGGGCCCAACATCATGCCCGAGTTCCGCTACAGCGCCAAGCGGGATTACACCCTGAAATTCCTCCTCCGTGTGCAAGCGGAGCAATGAGAAGAAGGAGAAAATCAATATGGCGATTTTAGTGCTGGGCGGGGCCGGCTATATTGGCTCCCATACTGTGTATGAACTGATCGATACCGGACGGGACGTAATGGTGGCAGACAACCTGCAAACCGGCTTCAAAGCGGCCGTCCACCCCAAAGCCCGGTTCTACCAGTTGGACATCCGCGATCGGGCGGCGCTGGATGTGTTGTTCCAAGCGGAGAAGATCGATGGTGTGATCCACTTCGCCGCATCCTCCCAGGTGGGCGAGTCCATGTCCGACCCACTGAAATATTACGACAACAATCTCTACGGCACCATGGTGCTGCTCCAGGCCATGGTGGCCCACGGGGTGGATAAGATTGTGTTTTCCTCTACCGCCGCCACCTACGGTGAGCCCGAATTGGTACCCATCCTGGAAACTGATCAGACTGTCCCTACCAACTGCTACGGGCAAACCAAGCTGTCCATGGAGCAGATGATGGACTGGGTGTCCAAAGCCCACGGCCTGCGGTATGTAGCCCTGCGCTATTTCAATGCCTGCGGCGCCCACCCCTCCGGCAAAATCGGCGAGGCTCATAAGCCGGAAACACATTTGATCCCCCTTATCCTCCAGGTGCCCAACGGTAAGCGGGAAAAGGTGTCCATCTATGGCGATGACTATCCCACGTTGGACGGCACCTGCGTCCGGGACTATATTCACGTCACCGATTTGGCCCAGGCCCACATTTTGGCCCTGGACTATCTGCTGAAGGGTGGAGAGAACAACGTGTTCAATCTGGGGAATGGCGTGGGCTTTTCCGTGAAAGAGGTTATCAGCGTGGCAAGGGCGGTTACCGGCCATCCCATCCCCGCTGAAATCGCCCTGCGGCGGGCGGGAGACCCGGCCCAGCTGGTGGCTTCCTCCGAGAAGGCCATGGCCGTTTTAGGCTGGAAGCCTCAGTATGACGACCTGAATATAATCGTGTCCTCCGCTTGGGCGTGGCATGAAAGCCATCCTAATGGGTATGAGGAGTGAGCTCATCGAAGCAAGCACATCCCTCGCTTCGGACGAACGTCGAGAGCGTTCTTCGTGTAAAAATTCTGCTAAAAAAGGCATTGCGAAAGGAAGAAAAATGTGAGCAAGCCAAAAGAAGGAATTTGGAACAGTTCTTTATTCAGCTCCAAGGTCAGATCTGCCAACGTAAAGCCGCCGGAGATGCTGTTTGGTTACCTCATTGGTCCCTTCGGCGCCCTGCTGGCCTCGGGCATTTTCACCAGTCAACTGCAAAACTACCTGACAAACGTCCTGAAGCTCGATCTGGGCTTTTTGACTGGTCTTCAACTGCTCTCTACCATTCTCATCGTGGTGGCCAATCTGATCGTGGGGCAGCTAATTGAGCGCACCCGCACCATCGCTGGCAAAGCCCGTCCCTGGATTCTGCTGTCTGCCCTGACGCTGTCAGTGACCAGCGTCCTCATGTTTATTGTTCCCTTTGAGAGTCAGACCGCCCGAATGCTCTGGATCGCCATCGCCTATAACCTGTACTATGCCGTAGGCTTCCCCATCTACAATACAGCCAATTCCACCCTGGTGCCTGTGTCCACCCGGAATAGCCAGCAGCGGGCCACTCTGGCGTCCTTCACCAACATTGCCAGTCTGGGCGTCATGGGCGTGGGTTCTATGGTGTTCCCCACATTAGTGTCCATGGCACTGAAAGAGGATCAGAACCTGTGGTTCATGGCAATGCTGGCTGTGGCGATCTTTACTGCCCTGACCATTATGCTTCAGTTCCAGTTCACCCGTGAACGAGTCACTGAGGAAAGCAGCAGCGACTCCTCAAAAACGATGGAAGCCTCTATCTCTGTCAGGAGTCAACTGAAAGCGGTCATCAGTGAAAAAATGTGGTGGCTGGTCATCCTGTTTTATATCAGTTTTCAGTGGAGCGGCGCCATGAAAAATGGCTCCATGACCTTTTTCTGCCAGTGGGTGTTGGATAACAGCTTTTTTATTGACCTCGGCATTTTGGAGAGCCTTGGAGACGCCTGGGGCACATCCCAGTCTTTGCTGGCCATCTTGGGTGCTATCCCCATGGCACTGGCCGCCACGGTAGTGGTTCCCTTGACCAATCAGGTTGGCAAGCGCCAGACGGCTTTTGTTGGTATGATCGTGGGCGTGATTGGTGGTATTATTGCCGGATTGGGCGGCAGCAATATTATCCCTGTAGCCATCGGCGTGGCGTTGAAATGCCTTGGCTCCGCCCCAGCCTGCTACCTGATTTTGGCTATGCTGGCAGACGTGATCGATCACATTGAGTTTACCAGCGGCATCCGCACTGATGGTCTGACTATGTCAGTTTACAGCGCCCTGATGGTGGCCGGAACTCCTATTTGTAACGCCATTTTCAGCAGTATCCTGGGCATCAGCGGTTATGATCAAAATGTGGACATAGCTTTGAATACCATTGGTCAAAGCCCTGCCGCCCAAAACGCCATCTCGATCAGCTACATTTGGGTGGAGACCGTGGCTTATGCCGTCTGTGCCTTGCTGATCTTTCTGTGGACCGTGGAGAAAAAACTCCCCGAGGAGCAAGCGGCCATCGCAAGGCGGAGACAAGCCAAATAACGATCTGCACTGATGTTTTATGAAGGATTCTATCAGGATTTCAGCATAATGAGCAATAACGAAGCAAAGTCTATCAATTGGAGCGCATCGAGATACTGCGTCAGGTGGGGTGCGGCACCCATCCCGGGGTACGCCCAGTACGTGGTCCCAGCGGAGAATATCGTGGTGGATGCGGACGTGACCGCTCCCCGCTGGGGACACTGTCCCGCTGGAGGAATAACAAGGCGGAAAGGTTGTCTTCCACATTTGCGTGAACAGCATCAAAATACCATAGAATTTTCCTGGATTAGGCCTTGTTTGAAAAATAAATATTGCACACATGATAAAGAAGTGTAAAATAGGGGCATGAAACGATATGAATTGACAAAAGAACAATGGGAACGCG
>CATJRT010000252.1 GCA_949742895.1 uncultured Eubacteriales bacterium
AGCTGGTTCTGGTCGACGAGGGACCGGCAGAATAAAACAAGGCGGAGGGGCTTTCGCCCCTCCGCCGGGTGGATCGCACACGTGGGTTTAGCGTCGCACCTGCTCAGCAACAGCTTTCGTACTTCACAGGCCGCTGGACGTACGGCTCTAAGTCACCCCTTTGTCACGATGCAAAGCGGTCAGGGCACTCGGTCGCTTTCACTGCAACTCAAGCAAAACCCAGTCCCGCTGCGCGGGCCTTGGGCTTTTGCTTTCGCTCCGCTCCAAGTGCCCTCGCTGGCCGTTTCTCCGCGCTTTCTTCTCAGCAGCAGCCGTCGTTGCAGCCGCAGCCGTTGTTGCAGCCACAGCCGTTATTGCAGCCGCAGCCGTTGTTGCAGCCACAGCCACAACCGCAGTTATTGCAGCAGCAGTTGTTGCCGCCCCAGCTGTTCCCGCCGCCGCAGCAGCAGCAAATCAGAAGGATGAGGATGATGATCCACCAGCAGCCCCCGCCAAAACCACCATTGTTACCACAACACATGATTTGTCACCTCACATATAATGTCCCGGTCACAGAGACCGGCCCAGACGCCGCACTGTTCGGCGGCACCGGGGCCGTGCCCCGTTTGCCTTTCCTCACGGTCACGGAAACTGGCTCGGACGCCGCACTGTCTGGCGGCGCCGGAGCCGGCCTCCGTCCCCGTTTCTGCATCATACTATGTGGCAGGCCGGAAATGAGTTACTGTTCCCGGCGGGTCCTTCCCCGCCGGCTCGCACGTTCATTTAAGGAGTGAACCATATGCCAGAAGAAAAACGAAGCGCCGGCAACGGGCAGTCCAGCCCCACCCCGAAAAAATCCCGCAAACGCCGCAGTGGCATGGCCCGCGTCGCCGGCGCATTGCTGTATGTGCTGTTCGTCATCGGGTCATCCGCCATCTTGGCCACGGTAGGCTGGGTGTGGGCCTGCGATCTGCTTGGGCTAAACAAGGAATACGCCTCCACCATTATCACAGTTGACGAGGGCGAGGATTTCAGCGACGTGGTAGACACCCTGGAAGAGGAGGGGCTGATCGAGTACAAGTTCCTCTTCAAGCTCTACGCCTGGTTCTCCCACGCCGAGGGCAAAATCGCCCCGGGCAAGTACGAGCTGAACACTGAAATGGACTACCGCGCCTTGGTCTCTAACATGAGCTCCTCCTCCGCCACACGGCAGACTCTGGACGTGACCATCCCGGAGGGCTATACCATTGACCAGATCTTCGCCCTGCTGGAGGACCGGGACGTATCCACCGTGGACAAGCTGGAGGACATGGCCGCCAACTGGGACTACGCCTTCGACTGGCTCCAGGACGTGCCCCTGGGCGACTACCACCGGCTGGAGGGCTACCTCTTTCCTGACACCTATACCTTCTATCTGGGCGAGGACCCCAAGTATATCCTCAACAAAATGCTGGTCAACTTCGACAGCAAGATGGATGAGTATATAGACCAGTTCGGCGAAGAGAGTCAATACTCCCTCCACGACATCGTGACCATCGCGTCCATGATTGAAAAGGAGACCGACAGCGAGGATTACCGAACCATCGCCTCCGTCCTCTTCAACCGGCTGGAAAACCCCTCTGCCGAAACGGTGGGCTACCTTCAGGTGGATGCCACCCTGTGGTATATCAACGGCAACCGGGTGCCTACCGAGGCGGACCGTTCCATCGTCTCGCCCTATAACACGTATATGTACCAGGGCCTGCCCGCGGGACCCATATCCAACCCCGGCATGGCCTCCTTGTACGCTGCCATGAACCCAGAAGAGACCAGCTACTATTTCTACGTGCTCAATCCCGAAACCAACCGCCACGACTTCAGCCGCACCTTCGCCGAGCACCAGGCCAAGGTGGACCAGTACAAGACCAATGAGTAAGCCAGAGCTGCTTTCCCCCGCCGGAGACATGGAACGGCTGCAAATGGCCCTGGCCTACGGTGCAGACGCAGTGTACCTGGCGGGAAACGCTTTCGGGATGCGGGCCTTCGCCGGCAACTTCGACCGGGACGGGCTACGCCGGGCAGTAAAGCTGGCCCACGCCCGCAGGGTGAGGGTTCACGTCACCTGCAATACCCTGGCCCGGAATGATGAAATTTCCAGGCTGCCCGAATATCTGGAGTATCTGGACGCCATCGGGGCAGACGCGGTGATTGCCGCAGGCCCCGAGGTACTGGACCTGTGCAAACGCCACGCCCCTCATGTGGAGGTGCATATGTCCACCCAAACCGGCATTGCCAACTACGAGGCCGCACGGGTCTGGCACGAGCTGGGGGCCGGCCGGGTCATCCTGGCCCGGGAGCTGTCCCTGGACGAGGTGGCAGAAGTCTGTGCCAAGTCCCCTCGGGGGCTAGAGGTAGAGGCTTTCGTCCATGGGGCCATGTGCGTAAGTTGGTCGGGACGCTGCCTGCTCAGCAACTATATGACCGGTCGGGACGCCTCCCGTGGAGCCTGCGCCCAGCCCTGCCGCTACCAGTACGCGCTGATGGAGGAAAAACGGCCCGGCGAGTATTTCCCCGTGTTTGAGGAGGGCGGCGAGACCTTCATCCTCAACAGCCGGGATATGTGCATGATCGACCACGTGCCCGAGCTGATGGAAATTGGCCTGCACTCTCTCAAAATTGAGGGGCGGGCCAAGAGCGCCTACTATGCCGCCATGACCACCGCCGCCTACCGCCACGCTATCGACGCGGCGGCGGCAGGCGCACCGCTGGACCCGGTATGGCGGGCAGAGGGGGGCAAGGGGAGCCACCGACACTATTCCACCGGCTTCTGGTTCGGCCAGCCGGGGCAATACACCGACTCCGCCCGGTATATCCGGGACTGGCAGGTGCTGGCCATCGTCACCGACTGCGACGCTTCTGGAAACGCCACGCTTTCCCTGCGCAACAAGTTCGCCGCTGGAGACAAAATCGAGGTTGTTGGGCCGGACGTGCCCTCCTTCTCCATGACCGCCCCCATGATGGTGGACGCAGACGGCTTCGCGCTGGCTGAGCCCCGGCATCCACAGATGACGTTCCGGATGAAGCTGCCCCGAAATGTGCCGTCGCTGTCGGTGGTGCGGGCATGCCGGCCCAATTCATAGCGTGGAGCCGCCGTGAGCAGCGTGGATGGACCGGATCGCGAATCCTTCACCCACCCCTGTGCTCTTTCCCCTTCACGTTGTATATACTGTAAGCATCAACCATTATTAGGAGGTCTGCCCCTTGCTGGACGCTATCCTCCGGCGCTTTGCCCCCGACTCTAACGCCCCCGATGCGCGGCAGCGTTGCGGACTGCTGGCCGGGACAGTGGGCGTAGCGCTGAATCTGCTGTTGTTCGCGCTCAAGCTATGCGCCGGACTGCTCACCGGAGCCATCTCCGTCACCGCCGACGCCTTCAACAATCTGTCTGATGCCGCTGGCTCAGTGGTCACTCTGGCTGGGTTCCGGCTGGCAGGACAGAAGGCCGACGCACAGCATCCCTTCGGCCACGGCCGTATTGAATATCTGGCAGGGCTGGGCGTGTCCCTGCTGATTCTGCTGGTGGGTGTGGAGCTGGGCCGGGAGTCCATCGCGAAAATTTTCCACCCGGAGGAAGCCGCCCTCACGCCGCTTGCGGCTGGGGTACTGTGCGTATCCATCCTGATAAAGCTGTGGATGGGTTGGTTCAACGCCACCCTGGGCCGCCGTACCGGTTCCCCCGCCCTGCGCGCCGCCGCCCTGGATGCACGGACGGACGCACTGGCCACCTCGGCAGTGCTGCTTGGCCTGGTCCTCTCCCGGCTGCTGGCGCTGCCGCTGGACGGCTGGCTGGGTCTGCTGGTGGCGGCGTTCATCCTGAAGGCGGGCTGGTCCGCCGCTAAAGACACCCTGGACCCCCTGCTGGGCCAGCCACCCGATCCTGACACCGTGCGGGGCGTGGAGGAGCTTATCCTCAGCCACCCCGCAGTGCTGGGCATACACGACCTGGTGGTTCACGACTATGGCCCTGGCCGGCGGATGATGACGGTACACGCGGAGGTACCTGCCGACGGCTCCCTGGTGGAGCTGCACCAGGTCATCGACCACATCGAACGGGAGCTGGCGGACTGCTTTCAGCTTGAGGCGGTCATCCACATGGACCCCGTCCAGCATGGCGATCCCCGTACCGACCGGCTGCGCCGCCTTGTGGAGGGACTGGCCCGGGAGATCGACCCCGCCGCCACCATCCACGACCTGCACTGCACCGGAGAGGACGGGCTGGAGCTGGCCTTCGACGTAGTGGCCCCCTACGACGTCCCCCTCACCGACACGGAAATCCGCGCCGCCCTCACCCAACGCCTACTGGAGCTGGAGCCGGACTGCCGCCCCCTCATCGGCGTAGACCGGGGCCACGTGCTGTGATTCCGTCGCATTTCCCAATACCAATGAAAGGGTGATTTTATGCCCCGCAATATCCTGATTGTAGAGGATGACAAAAACATCGCCGACCTGCTCCGGCTATACCTGGAAAAAGAGGAGATGAACTGCACCGTGGCCGGGGACGGCCTGGAGGGACTGGAAAAGTTCCAGGCTGTCCAGCCCGACCTGGTGCTGCTGGACATCATGCTTCCCGGCATGGACGGCTGGTCCGTCTGCCGGAAGATCCGGGAGACCTCCAAAACCCCCATCATCATGCTCACTGCCAAGGGCGAGCTGGAGGACAAGGTGTCCGGCCTGGAGATGGGGGCGGACGATTACATCACCAAACCCTTCGAGGCTAAGGAGGTGGTGGCCCGCATCCACGCGGTGCTGCGCCGCTTCGGCGAGGAGGAGCAGAGCGAAAAGCGCCTCGCCTTCGACAAGCTGGTGGTCAATCTGGACTCTTACGAGCTTCTGGTGGACGGCAAACGAGTGGACACGCCCCCCAAGGAGCTGGAGCTGCTGTTCCACCTGGCCTCTGCCCCCAACCGGGTGTTTACCCGCAATCAGCTTTTGGACGAAGTGTGGGGCTTCGACTACTTCGGTGACAGCCGCACGGTGGACGTACACATCAAGCGCCTGCGGGAAAAGCTGGAGGGCGTCAGCGAGCAGTGGTCATTGAAGACTGTCTGGGGCGTAGGCTACAAATTTGAGGTTATAAACGGATGAAAACCATGTATGGGCGGCAGTTTGCCACCATGGTAAGTATGGTGCTACTGTCCTTCCTGATGCTGGGGGCGTCCTTTGCCACCCTGAGCTACCAGTACACCATCCGGGAAAAGAAGGACACCCTGGAGCGCAACGCCAGGTATATCGCCCAGTTCACCTCTGACTCCATCCAGTCCCCCATGGGAGGCGGCAGCTTTGTGTGGCAGACCGCCGCCTTTCAGAATTACCTCAGCTCAGTGGCTCGTGTGTCCGACTCCCACATTATGGTGACTACTCCCGAGGGCGTCATCGTCTACGCCACCTCTGGCGAAAGTGAACTGACCGGTATGCAGTACGCCTCCCTGCCCCAGCCCCTGGTAGATCAGATCATGGAGGACTCCTATGTAGGCATGACCTCTCTCAACGGACTGTATACCGAAGCCAGGTATCTGGTTGGGCTGCCTATCACCTACAACGGCGGCTTGCAGGGGCTGGTGCTGGTGTCCTGCGCCGCGTCCAACATCAGCGGGATGTGGCAGGACCTGTCCGCCATTCTGCTGGTCACTGCTGCCGCCGTCATCCTCATTGCCGCCATTATCTGCTCCGTGACCAGTATGCACCAATCCAAGCCCATGAAGGAGATCGCCGCCGCCGCACGGCAGTTTGGCCTGGGCCAGCTTGACGTGCGGGTGGACGTGGGTGCGCGCCGGGACGAGGTGGGCGAGCTGGCGGACGCCTTCAACGCCATGGCAGACTCCCTGTCCAAAAGCGAACAGCGGCGTAGCGAATTCATTGCCAACGTGTCCCACGAGCTGAAAACCCCCATGACCACCATCGCGGGCTTTGCCGACGGCATTCTGGACGGCACCATTCCTCCGGAGCAGGAACGCCGCTATCTGGAAATCATCTCCTCTGAAACCCGGCGGCTGTCCCGGCTGGTGCGGTCCATGCTGGACCTGTCCCGGCTCCAGTCGGACGAACGGGCTGCCCAGCAGCAGTTCGATGTAAGCGAGACCCTGCTGCGCACCCTGGTCACTCTGGAGCGCAAGGTAAACGCCAAACATCTGGAGGTGGACGCCAAGCTGCCCGACGATCCAGTGCCCGTCTGGGGCGACCAAGACGCCATTACCCAGGTGTGCTACAACCTGCTGGACAACGCCATCAAGTTCTCCAGGGAGGGGAGTACGCTGGGGGTAGAGGTGTCCGTCAAGGGCACAAAGGCCACCATCTCCATCAGCAACGAGGGCGAAACCATCCCGCCCGGAGAGCTGAGCCTGGTCTTTGACCGGTTCCATAAGACCGACCACTCCCGCAGCGAGGACCGGGACGGAGTGGGGCTTGGGCTGTATATCGTCAAGACCATCCTCAACAGCCACAAGGAAAACATTTCATGTACCAGCGAGGACGGCGTGACCAGGTTCGTATTCACACTGACAAGGGCATAATATCCCCCTGCCGGAAGCAGATTTGTGTATTGATTTGGAGGTTCGATCCCATATGGACAATTATCTTTCCCACCGCTGGCCCAAGGGCGCAGGCGTACAGCCCCCGCCGGTGCCCGCTCCCGGCCAATACCGCCCGCCTGCTCCCAAGGGCAAGCGCCACTGGCGCAAAACGCTGGTGGTCGTCGTGTGCGTGGTGCTGTCGCTGGGCCTGCTGTGCGGCGTCAGCTTCTGGAGCGTCAACAGCCTGTCCGCTTATCTGGACAGCGTGGACCCTCCCAGCCGCTTTGACGACTTCCACGACTTTCCTGCCTTCCCCAGCTTTTCCATCTCCCACTCCTCCGATTGGACCCCGGACGACCTGCCTTGGGACGAACCCGCCCCATCGGTGCAGCTTTCCCTGGCCGGCCGGGAGGAAGAGGCGCTGTCCGCCCCCGACATCTATGAGCGCATCCTGCCCAGCATTGTATACATCAATGTAAGGACAGCGGAGGGTGGGGCGTCTGGCGCCGGCGTGATCGTCACCCAGTCCGGCTACGTTCTTACCAACTACCATGTCATTGAGGAGAGCACCCGGATTGAGATTACCCTCCTTGCCGACCAGAGCCGCACTTATAACGCCAAGGTCATAGGCTTCGACGAAGAGTTTGACATTGCCGTGCTGAAATTTACCGCCTTTGGTCTGATTCCCGCCCCTCTGGGGGATTCGGACGCTCTACAGGTGGGTGAAACCGTGTACGCTGTGGGCAATCCCATGGGCTTCTATGGCACCATGACCGACGGCATTGTCTCCGCCCTGAACCGGGACAGCGAGGTGGACGACAGCGGCATGGGCTACATCCAGATTTCCGTCCCCATCAACCCCGGCAACTCCGGCGGCGCACTTATCAACGACCGGGGGCAGGTGGTGGGCATCACCGCCGCCAAAATTACCGGCCTGGTCATGGGCGAGGACAGCTACAGTGTGGAGGACGCCGCCGTCATCGAGGCCATTGGGCTGGCCCTGCCCACCTCCGACCTGCTCCCCTTTATCAACCACATTCTGGCCACCGGTGAGAGCTTCCGTCCCTCTATCGGCATCAAATGCGTCGCCACCCGGCAGTACGGCCAGACCGGCATCCTTGTGCGCGAGGTAAACGACGGCGTTCCCGCCCAGAAGGCAGGGCTGGTGGAAGGGGACTTCATCATCCAGGCGAACGGGCAGCCTGTATCCGACCTGATCGACCTGCGCCGGGTGCTGTACCGCACAGGAGTGGGCGGCGAGGTGACCTGCACCGTCCTGCGCAACGGCGAAGAACTGGAGCTCAGCTTCACCCTCATCGACAGTCCTCCGGAGGAATAAAAACGAACCCCCGCTCCGAAAGGGGCGGGGGTTGCAGAAAGAAGGTTTTATTATGGAGCGCGATCAAGTCGCGGCCCTGCTGGCCCAGGCGGACGGCTCCATCTCCGGCGAGGAGATGAGCCGCGTGCTGGGCGTCACCCGTGCAGCGGTGTGGAAGGAGATCGAGGCCCTGCGCAAGCAGGGCTGGCCCATCCGGTCCTCCACCCGGACGGGCTACCGGCTGGAGGGTGCGCCCCCCTTCCTATCCTCCCCCTACATCTCCGCCCTGCTTCCAGAGGACAGCCTATTCCGGGGCAAGGTGCTGGTGGAGCCGCTGGTGGACTCCACCAACACCCGATTGAAGGCAATGGCCGCCGCAGGCGCACCCACCGGTGCCGCCCTGCTGGCTGAGGAACAAAGTGCCGGGCGGGGCACCCATGGGCGGTCCTTCCAGTCCCCCAGGGGGGACGGACTGTACCTGTCCGTGCTGCTGCGGCCCTCCTCCTCCCTTACCGACCTGCTCACCCTCACAGGCTGGGTGGCGGTTGCGGTACAGAACGGCATATACGACGCCTGCGGCGCACCCGCCCAAATCAAATGGCTCAACGACATCTACCTCAGCGGAAAAAAGCTGTGCGGCATCCTTACCGAGCTGTCCTTCGTGGGGGAAAGCTATGAGCCGGACTACGTGGTGGTGGGCATGGGGGTCAATATGAACCAGACCTATGAAACCTTCCGGGCCGCAGGGTTGGAGGACATTGCCTCCTCCCTGGCAGGAGAGGGCTATCCAGTGGAGCGCAACCGCCTCGCGGTGTGCCTGCTCTGTGCCCTGGACCGCATGGTCCGGGACTTCCCGGAGCAGCGGGCGGACTGGCTTGCCCAATACCATCAAAGCTGTATCACCGTAGGGCGGAGGGTAAGCTTCGAGTGGGACGGCCAGGAGCTGACTGGTACCGCTTCCGCTGTCAGCGACCGGTTCGCCCTAATCATCCAAGGGGACGACGGCAACGCGTATACAGTGACCTCCGGCACAGTGCGGATGCTGTAAAGAAAACGTTCCGTAATAGAAAGGGATAAATTGCCGCAATGTTTACGTTTATCATCTGTTTTATGGCCGGCATCGGCGCGGGCCTGGGCACCGGCTTCGCCGGGATGAGCGCCGCCGCCGTCATCAGCCCCATGCTCATCACCTTCTTGCACATGGAGCCCTACGAAGCGGTGGGCGTTGCCCTGGCCAGCGACGTGTTGGCCAGCGCCGTGTCCGCCTACACCTACGGCAAAAACAAAAACCTGGACGTGAAAAACGGCATGGTGATGATGGCTGCGGTGCTGGTGTTCACCCTGGTGGGGAGCTGGGTATCCAGTCTGGTTCCGTCCACTACAATGGGCAGCTTTTCTGTGTTCATGACCCTGTTGCTGGGCATCAAGTTTATCGTTAAGCCGGTGATGACCACCAAGGAGGCCATGTCCGGAGTGTCCGCCAAAAAGCGGGGAGTGCAGTCCATCGCCTGCGGTACGCTGGTGGGCTTCATCTGCGGCTTCGTGGGGGCCGGGGGCGGCATGATGATGCTACTCATCCTCACCTCCGTCCTGGGCTACGAGCTGAAGACCGCCGTGGGCACCAGCGTGTTCATCATGGCCTTC
>CATJRT010000253.1 GCA_949742895.1 uncultured Eubacteriales bacterium
TCGGGCAGAACCTCCACCCGGATCTCCAGCACCCGGTGGTGCTCCGCCCGGGTGACTGTCACGTCCAGGTTCTCCCACGTGAAGCGGTCATCCGGCTCGGGCACCCGTCCAAGCTGCTCCAGCACCCAGCCGGAGACTGTAGCGGCGTCGCACTCGCCAGTCACCTGAAACAGGTCGTACATATCGTCCAAATCGGCGGAGCAGGCGATGAGGTAGCTGCCGTCGGGCTGCTTCTTGAACTCCTCCACCACCTCGTCATGCTCATCCCAGATTTCGCCCACCAGCTCCTCCACGATGTCCTCCATGGTAAGGATGCCCTCGGTGCCGCCGTACTCGTCCACCACTACCGCCATCTGAGTTTTGCTGCGCTGGAGCTGGCGCATGAGGTCGTCGATTTTGGTGGATGCGGTGATGTGGAGCACCGGACGCACCAGCGGCCCAAGCTGGGTGCGCTTGTGGAACCGGGCGGAAAACAAGTCCTTTTGGTGGAGCACGCCTACGATATCGTCAATGCTCTCATGGTACACGGGCAGGCGGGAGTAGCCCTCCCCGGCAAACACCGCCGCCGCCTCGTCCAGCGTAGTGGTGTCCTCGATGGCCACCACATCCACCCGTGGAGTGAGGATATCCCCGGCCTCCAGGTCGTCGAAGCGGATGGCGGAGCGGATGAGCTGGCTCTCTTCCCGGTCCAGGCCGCCCTGGTCCTCCGCCTCCTCTACCATGGTCACCAGCTCCTCGTCAGTGATGCCCTCGTCCCCCTCCTTGTGGAACAGCAGGGTGAGCAGCTTTTTCCACTGTCCAAACAGGAAATTCAGCGGAGTCAGCACCAGCATCAACAGCCGCAGCAGGGGCGCAGAGAACATGGCAAACGTCTCCGGAGACTCTTTGGCCAGGCTTTTGGGAGAGATCTCGCCAAAGATCAACACCACAATGGTGAGCACCAGGGTGGACACCGCCGGGCCGTTTTTTTCATCGATCAGCTTGATGAACAGCAGGGTGGAAAGGGTAGCCGCCACGTTATTGACGATGTTGTTGCCGATGAGGATCGTGGACAGCAGCTTGTCATAGTCCTCCGCCATGGCCAGAGTTTTTTCCGCTTTCTTGTCGCCGTTTTCCGCCCGGCTCTTCAGCCTGATTCGGTTGAGGGAGGTGAAGGCGGTTTCTGTGGCGGAGAAATACCCCGACATAACCACCATCAGCACCAATACGGCCAGCAAGATCATACTGCCTGTGTCCATTTGGACAAATCAACTCCTGTGTAAGTAAAGATTTACCTTGCAATAAGGTATTGCAAAAATATATACCATATTTCACGCAAAAATGCAAGTGGGAATACACCCTGGCCCGCCCCCTCTCCTCTTTTTATCAGATTCGTGGATTGATTTTTACACATCACTGTGCTACACTGTCCTTGTATTAAAAAAACCATGCTGTCATGCTGTTTGTATGGAAAGGACCGTTTGCCATGATCGAAAGCTGGAGCATTACCCTCCCTGAGCTGACCGGAAACGAACCACGCCGGACTTACGTCTATCTGCCCGATGCCTGGGAAGAGGACCATGACCGCCGCTACCCCGTGCTTTATATGTTCGACGGCCACAACGTATTTTTCGATGACGACGCCACCTACGGCAAGAGCTGGGGTATGGGCGACTATCTGGACGCCACGGACACCCCCCTCATTGTGGCAGCGGTGGAGTGCAACCACCACCCGGACAACGGACGCCTGAGCGAATACTCCCCCTATTCCTTTTACGACCGCAGCTTCGGCCGGGTCCGTGGCCGGGGTCGCACCACCATGGAGTGGATGACACGATCCTTCAAGCCCTTCATCGACCGGGAGTTCCCCACCCTGCCCGACCGGGAGGACACCTTCATCGCCGGCAGCTCTATGGGCGGGCTGATGAGCCTGTATGCCCTGCTGGAGTATAACCGGGTGTATTCCCGGGCGGCGGCGCTGTCCCCCTCCCTGTGGGTGGCGCCGGGCAAGGTGGAGTCCCTGATCCGCACCTCCCGGCTGAACCCAAACACCGTTTTGTACATGGACTACGGCTCCAAAGAGCTGGTCAACCACAGTAATATGCTCAGGGGGCTTGGCCGGGCCGCTGCATTGCTTACCGAAAAGCGGGTGCTGCTGGACTTCCGCATCGTCCCCGGCGGGACTCACTGCGAGGCGAGTTGGGAACGTCAGATACCATTTTTGGTGAACACCCTGCTGTATGGGCGGGAAGGATAAAAGGGAGGGAACAATCCATGGAAACTCAATATTTCAAGCACTTCAGTCATGCTCTGGGCCGGGACATGGAGTGCAAGGTCTATGGCCACGCGGGTCGGCCCGTGCTGTTCATCCCCTGTCAGGACGGACGGTTCTTCGACTTCGAGAATTTTAAGATGACCGACGCCTGGTCCCCCTGGATCGAGTCCGGCCAGGTAATGGTGTTCTCCATCGACACCATCGACGCCGAGACTTGGTCCAACAAGACGGGCGACCCCCACTGGCGCATCCGCCGGTATGAGCAGTGGATCACCTACATCACAGATGAGCTGGTCCCCTTCATGCGCTCTATGGTGAACGCCCGCAACGGCTGGACCGGCGAGGCCGGAGTGCTGGCCTTCGGGTGCAGTCTGGGTGCTACTCACGCCGCCAATCTCTTCTTCCGCCGCCCGGATCTCTTTGACCGGGTGCTGGCCCTCAGCGGCATCTACAGCGCCGGGTACGGCTTCGGCAGCTATATGGACGATCTGGTGTACCGCAATTCTCCCGTCCATTACCTGTCCAATATGTCCCCTGACCATCCCTTCATCAAGCTATACAACCAGAAGAAAGGGGTCATCTGCGTGGGCCAGGGCCCTTGGGAGATCCCGGACACCACCCGGGAAATTGCAAACATCTGTTTCCGGAAGGGCATCCACCTCTGGGTGGACTTCTGGGGCTGGGATGTGGCCCACGACTGGGACTGGTGGTATAAGCAGGTGGCTTATTTCGTACCCTATCTTCTGGACCAGGCCTGAGCTATGAAGAAGCTGTTCACCTGTATCCGCCAGGGCAAGCTGGACGAGGTAGCCGCTATCCTGGACCGAAAGCCGGAGCTGATCTCCTGCCTTGCCAAGGCCCCGCCCAAGAAGGACGA
>CATJRT010000254.1 GCA_949742895.1 uncultured Eubacteriales bacterium
CTGGTCTGCCTGGCCCCGGACGTCCAGCCCGAGGACGTGGAGCAGATGGCGGAGTATGCCCCCGCCAAGGCCGTCATTTCCCGGGATAGCTTTGCCGGCGATTCGGCAATGGCGAACGCTTACTACATCCTGCGGGACCGGGGTGTAGACTTGAAACTGGTGTGAGGGTGCGGATATGAAACTGCAATTCAAAACCCAGGATTTCCAGACCGCCGCCGTCCGCGCGGTCACAGACCTGTTCGCCGGGCAGGAGCACACCCGCGCCACCTTCTCCGTCCTGGACGAGGGCCAGCTCCCGGGGCAGGGGGCTTTTGGGCAGACAGAGCTGGGCGTGGGCAACGTCCTGCGCCTCAGTGACAGCACCTTGACGGACAATATGCGCTCGGTGCAGAAACGGAATCTCTTGCCCCTGACGGACAGCGCCGCCTCCCGCCAGTTTTGTATTGAGATGGAAACCGGCACCGGGAAAACCTATGTCTACACCAAAACGATTTTTGAACTAAACCGGCGGTATGGTTTTACCAAGTTCATCGTAGTAGTGCCCTCCGTGGCCATCCGAGAGGGCGTATACAAATCCTTCCAAGTGACGGCGGAGCACTTTGCCTTGCAGTATGACAGCGTACCCTGCCGCTATTTCATCTACAATTCGGCCAAGCTGTCCGGCGTGCGCCAGTTTGCCGCCAGCGCCAATATCGAGGTCATGATCATCAACATCGACGCGTTCAAAAAGGCGGAGAACATCATCAATCAGGCGCAAGACAGGCTGAACGGCGAGACGGCCATGCGGTACATCCAGGACACCAACCCCATCGTCATCATCGACGAGCCCCAGAGCGTGGACAACACCCCCAAGGCCAAAGAGGCTATCGCGTCGCTGAATCCGCTGTGTGTCCTGCGCTACTCCGCCACCCACCGGGAGAAAATCAACCTGCTCTACCGCCTGACCCCGGTGGACGCCTATCAAATGGGGCTGGTGAAACAGATTTCCGTGTCCTCCAACCAGGTTTATGCGGGGTTCAACCAGGCGTATGTGCGGCTGCTGTCCGTGTCCAACGAGAAGGGGTTCCGGGCAAAGGTGGAGATCGATGTGAAGGGCAAGACGGGCGTTGTGGCCCGGAAAACGGTGACGGTGAAGCCTGGGGACGACCTGTTCCTGTTATCCGGCGGGCGGGAGCTGTACGAGGGCTGCACCGTGGCAGATATCGACTGCACCCCTGGGTATGAGCACATCGAGTTCGGCAACACCCAGGAGGTGGCGCTGGGCAAGGCCATCGGGGATGTAGACGAGAACGTAGTGAAAAAGGCTCAGATCCGCCGCACCATTGAGGCGCACTTGGACAAGGAGCTGCGCTATCAGGGCCGTGGGATCAAGGTGCTGTCCCTGTTCTTCATCGACAAGGTGGACAAGTACCGCCGGGAGGACGGCGCGCCGGGAATCTACGCCGGGATGTTCGAGGACTGCTACCGGGAACTGATCGCCAAGGAAAAGTACGCCCCCATCCGGGAGCGGTTCTCTGCGGATATCTCAAAAATTCACAACGGCTACTTCTCACAGGACAAAAAAGGCCGCCTAAAGGACACCAAAGGCGACACCCAGGCGGACGACGATACCTATAACACCATCATGCGGGACAAGGAATGGCTGTTGAGCTTCGATTGCCCACTGAGGTTCATTTTTTCCCATTCTGCGTTGAAGGAGGGCTGGGACAACCCCAACGTGTTCCAGGTGTGTACGCTGCTCGAGCAGAGGTCGGTGTTCACCTGCCGCCAGAAGGTGGGGCGCGGCTTGCGGCTGTGCGTTGACCAGAACGGGGAACGGGTGGAGGACAAGGATATTAACATCCTCCATGTAATGGCCAACGAAAGCGTGGCCGAGTTTGCCGGCACCTTGCAGAAGGAGATCGAGGCCGAGACAGGCGTGAAATTCGGCGAGCTGCAGCTCAGCCTGTTCGTGGGCCTGGCTTACGATGTGGAGCATCAGGAGGAGCGCGCCGTCACAACGGAGCAGGCGCAAAAGGTGGTTGAGGTGCTCAAGACCGCCGGAGCCATCGGCGGGGACGGGAAAGTCCAGTCCGGCGTCAAACCAGAGGAAATCAGTTTGCCCCAGGAGCTGGAGGAGGTCCGGGACACGGTTCTGGCCATCATGGAGAAGCCGGAACCCGTGGCCGCTGAGACGCTGGCGGGAACGGCCTACACCCGAACCGTGGTAGAGGAGAAGCAGATCACCTATGACGATGCCAGAGAGCTGATAGAACATTTCCAGAAGAAGGACTATATCACCCAAGATGGAAAAATAAGGGACACCATGAAGAACGCATTGAAAGCCGGGACACTGGAATTGCCGAAGAAGTACGAGGCCGCCCGCAGCCGCTTTGAGGCCATCCTTGCCAGCGCCGGCCGGAAGCCTCCCGTGCGGGACGCTTCCCGGGATGTGACGGTGCGGCTGAATAAGCAGGTCATGCTTTCACCGGAATTTATGGAACTGTGGGGAAAAATCAAGCAAAAAACTACCTACCGTGTTCGCATCGACACCGGGCGGCTGGTGGAAAACTGCGTCAAAGCCCTGCGTGATATGCCCCGGATCACCAAGACCCGGCTTATTTCCCAGACGGCGGACATCCATGTGGAGCAGGCGGGGATCTATCACACAGAACGGGAAATGCGGACGATAGATGTGGAGGACTCCTATCAAATTTTGCCGGACCTCATCACCATCATCAGTGACGAGGCCATGCTTACCCCCGCCACAGTGAACCGTATCCTTCAGAAGAGCGGGCGGTGCGGTGAGTTCCTGGATAACCCGGAGGCGTTTCTGGAAAAGGCTGTGGAGATCATCCGTGACAACCGCCACGCCCTGGCCATCGACGGAATCAGCTACATCAAGCTGGATGGCGAGGAGTATTATGCCCAGGAGATTTTTGACTCGGCGGAACTGCTGGCCAATCTGGACCGCAACGCCGTCAAGGTGGAGCACAGCGTTTATGACTATATCGTTTATGACAGCAGTTCGGTGGAGAAGCCTTTTGCTCTTGCTTTGGACCATGACCCGGATGTGAAGATGTTTTTCAAAATCCCAAGCCGGTTCAAGATCGAGACGCCCATTGGCGCCTATAACCCTGACTGGGCGGTGTACCTGACCCGTAATGGAGAGGAGAAGCTGTATTTCATCTTGGAAACCAAAGGAGATACCAGCCTGATGGAACTCCGCACCCGGGAGCAGTTGAAGATCCACTGCGGGAAAAAGCATTTTGAGGCATTGGAAAACGGGGTGGAAATGCAGACCGTAAACAGTTGGGGTGAGTTTAGGCAAACCGTATAAACCTATCACATACATCTGAGGGCTCCCACCACAGCGGGAGCCCCTCTCGTTCCTCTTTACAGGCACAGCGCCGCCTGATACCCGGCCAGGAACTCATGCCCTGCCGCCGTCCGGTTTTCCCGGTGGAAGCTCGCCTTTCGTACGGGACACACGTTTTTGACCATCTGGCCGCCCACAGAACCGGCCTGACGGCTGGTCAGGTCGCCGTTGTAGCCCTGCTTCAGGTTGACGCCCACCTCATTGGCCGCCTCCATCTTGAACTTGTCCATAGCCTCGCGGGCACCGGGAACGACCAGACGATTAGAAGTGTTAGAGTTAGACATGATCCTCGTCTCCTTTTCGTAAATCTTTGTTTGTTGTTTGTTGGATTAGCAATCCGAGCATAGTTTGAGCCGTCCCGATTTTTATATACGAACGTTTTGCTGGTAAGTTTAGGCTGACGCCAACGCCGTCTTACTCAACTGTAAATAGAATTTTTCTCAACAAACCCGTTATTGTTTTTTCGTCTATACCCCGATATCATAAATTCAGGACCGGCGCCGGTCACTTCTATTATGAATAGGAGCGCAAATATAATGCAAATCAAATTAGGTGAAAAAATCAGGTCGCTGCGAAAAGAGAAAAACATCCCCCAGGAGGTGCTGGCTCAGTATTTGGGCGTAACATTTCAGGCGGTGAGCAAATGGGAAAACGGCGCGGCCCTGCCGGACGTAGCCGCCATTCCTGCCATCGCCATGTTCTTTGGCGTATCCACCGACCAGCTTTTTGACATCCACTTGCTGGACATCGACCGGCAGGTATCTGAAATCTGTGATGAAGCGGTGCGATTCCGGAATACCGACCCAGCCAGAGGCGAGGAGATCCTTCGGAACGGTTTAAAAAAGTTCCCCGGAAACGATATTCTGCTGAATAACCTACTCTATTTCCTACGGGCTCCCGAACGCAGCAACGAGCTGATCTGTCTGTGCAAGACCCTCATAGCGGGGACGCGGGACGACGCGGTGAAATACGATGCCTGCCGCATTCTGGCGAAAACCCACAAAGTACGGGGCGAATACGATTTGGCAAAGCTGGCATTGGAGCAAATTCCGGAAATCTATTTTACCAAGCTCCAGTTTCAGGCCCTTCTGCTGGAGGGCGGCGATATGTATGCCCCTGCCTGGGAGCAGAAGGAGCTGGCGGCGGAAATGCTGGTGGATATGCTTCTGCGTCTGGCCTCTTATTATAAAGAAAAAGGCGAGGACGGCAAAGCCTCCTGCCAGCTTTCTGTCTGTCAAAACGTTATCGAAGCCTTGGCACAGGACGGCGTTGGGCCAGACCGGACGCAGAGCTTTTATGAGCGCTATGGCTGCAGGATACTGGAGCAGATCCGGTCCTGCCCCGGAGAAATTCCCCAACCCAGCGCCTGGCAATAGTCTCAGCGCGGCGTCTGCGCGGCAAAAATCGCCGCCTGCGGCGTTAAAAATATTGAGAGGCGCAAAGTATTCCTGCGTTTTTTTGCTTTGCCGGTAGCAATTTTGCCTCGTGCATCTGCACGCTTTGGCGATTGGTACAGGTTCTTAAATCTGCAAATAATCCCCGGCACACTTTTGCAAAGTGTGCCGGGGATTTCTGATGTTCCGACCTGTCAGCCCCGCAGCAGGTATCCCACGTCCTCCATCCCCCGCTGGCGCAGGAAGATGGCCTTGGGAGACTGCCTTAGCACCTCACGGATATCGCAGGCCAGGGAGCTGGCCTCGCTGGTGTCCCGCACTGTGCCGGCATACCGCTGGACGCTGTACATACTGCTGGCGCTTTGTCCGAGCTGCCCATACATGGCTCCGTAAGCCCCCTGGAGTCGGGCCACCCAGCGGCGGTCGGCGGCCAGCACGGTCAGGGCGCTGCGCGCCGCCTCCCGGTTGGAAAGGTTCAGGGTATCCAACCGCAGCGCCTGTGCGGACACCCGGAACCGGGGCAGCGTCAGGCTGGTTTCGCCCATCTGAATGGAAAACCCTTTCCGGGTCCACAGCTTGGCACCGCCAATATCCGTCCCGGCAGCCACCTGGACCCTTCCACAGTTGCCGAAGAGGCATCCGCCGATATCTCCGTCCGGTCCGCCGCCTTGGGCCTTGGCCACACGGGCGGAGCCGGTGATGGAAATGTCGCCGCACCCGCCCTGTATTCCCGCGCCGATGGCGGCGGCACAGCAGTCGGCCTGGGCCGTGACCGTGCCGCCCTGGATGCGGATGTCTCCCGCCGCCGCGCCCAACGCGCCGCCGATGCCCGCGCCGCCCCCGGTCCCGGCAGCGTTGACCATGCCGCCCCGGATGAGGATCGGGCCGGTCTGTCCCCGGCCCCCGCCGCTGTCCCGGCCGATGCCCGCGCCGCCGGAGCCGCCGGACACGGTGAGCGTCCCGTCCGGATCGCCCCTTGCGCCCTTTACTTTGTCAATGCGCAGGGCGGTATTAACGCCCAGCGATATCCCTGCATAGCCCGGACCGCTTTCAAACACATTGTGCGTCCCGCGTTGCAGGAGCAGCGTCACATCGTTCTCCCGACCCAGGTCGAACGCCCTGCCGGAGGCCACCCGGCACTCCACATTGTCCAGCGTTAACTCTACCCTGCCGATACCGCCGGCCAGGGCGATCCTGCCGCTGAAGGGCGTCTGGTTGGCATCCGTCCCGGTCCCACCGGCGATAGTCACCGCCTGTCCGGACAGGATGCGCAGGGTCTGGCTCTCCTCCTCGTAACGCCAGTCCTGCTCTGGCTCGCCGCCGGTGACGGTGAAGGGGTTGGGGTACATGGACACCTCCTGAAACACCCCCGTCCGCTGGTCCCAGCGCACGCAGACATACCGGGTCCTGAGCTGGCCTGCCCGGTCCCGGCCACGAAGGACTATCCCGTGAGCTGGGTATCCCTGGGACGAATCCCCCTTCAGCAGCCACAGCCGGACGGGGTCGTTCTGCGTCAGGGCCTGCCGCCCCTGCCTGCCGTCTATTGCCAGGGCGGTGAGAGAGCTCCACTCCGGCAGCAGCGTTTTCCACACAATGTCAAAGGGGGTCAACGGCTCGCCCTGGGCGCTGCGTACAGCGGTCCCGTCCGCCGCCAGCAGGGACACCGGACCATCTACCACCACCGGAACCGCCTGGGCCCCGGCTCCGTTTCCGGCAAGCTCCACTGCGCCTCCCGTCAGACGAAGTGCACCAGATGCCCCACTCAGCACCTGTCCAATGCGCACGAACCCGCCGCCGTCTATGGTGAGTACCGCCCCTTCTCCCAAATGGACCTGGGCCAGCACGGTCTCTCCTGCGCTCTGAACCATGGCCTGGGCGGACTCAACATTGAGCAGAGGGATGTTTACCTGCTGGAGGGTCACCGTCCCTGAACTGGCCAGCCGGACCGCCGGGGCCTCCTGCCCCAGCCCTCGCAGGATGATATCGTCCGCTCCGTCTACCGTCAGCGTACCGGTCTCCGGGTCAAGGGCCGCGCCGGACACATCCCGGCCCACCGCCTGAACGGTCCCCAGCTCCGCCGTTCCGAGTTGAGGCGTCCTTTCCGCCTCCTGAGCTGCCGCCTGTAGGGCGGCTCCCTCCGGTGGGGCAGCGCTGTCCTGGGCGGCTGCGCCCGCCTGCATCTGCGCCGCCCCGGCTTCGGAGCCATCCAGCGCTGCCAGCAGGTCCATCAGCATCCCGATGTCTCCGCCGCCCCCGTCCAGAAGAATCCAAAAATCCGGCATGGGAAAAACAGTCTCTCCGGAAAACAGCAGATCCATCAAAAACGGCTCCATCCCTGGGGCGATGCCCCCGGCAAACTGGGCCTGGAAATCCGCCATGCCGCTGAACATACCGCCGGTCAGCAGCTCCACCGCCTGGTCCGGCGAAACGCCCTGGGCCACCATTTCCAGCAGCCTTTGCAGCCCTTCCGCTGCCTGCTCCGGGTCTGCCGTCCCCGAGGCCGCGCCGCCGGAGATGACCGCCCCAAGATAGAGTGCCGCCAGATAGCCTGCGGCGGGGCTTTCCTCCAGAGGGAGCCGCCCCAGCGCTGCCAGCAGCTCGGGGCCGGTGGCGGTCTCATCCAGACCCACCGCCGACAGCAGCGCCGCTTTATCGGGCGCTTCGCCCGCCACGCCTTGCAACAGCCAGGCCGGAAGGCTCTGCGTCCCCTCCTGGCGGGCGGCAAGCCCCTCCAGCACTGCATCCACCAGAGAATCCGGCCCGTCTACTCCGCCGTCCTGAAACAGTCCTGCGTCTATGCCGTTTTGGGCAATGCGCTCGATCTCCCCCCGCAGAAGCTCCAACGATTGCTGAAGGGCAGAACGGTCCACCGGGCCATCCCCCGCCGCCTCCCGTGCCAGTCCCTCCATTTGCTCCAAGCTGTCCTGTACCTCCGCCAGAGCAGCCTCGCCGGTCTGAAGGGTGCGCCGTCCTTCACGGACGTACCGCTCCGCCTGGCTCACCCGGGTCATAAGCTGCCGGAGCGTCTCCGAAACGGTGGCTGCAGCCCGGCTGTCTGGCCGCCGGACCTGATTGCTGCCGGTCTGCTTTTCCGTCTTTTCCGTTCTCTGATACTGGGGTACGGCGAACCCCCGGTTTCTGCGTACGCTCAGTTCTCCCATATCATGGACCTCCTTCCGCCCTGCCGGTATAGCCGCTCCTTTTTTATCAATATCGTCCCGTTGGCGGGAAAAAATAAGAAGCTGTGCCAATCGCCATGCAGATACACACACCCTAATGGGCGCCGAGGTGATTGGTACAGCTTCATAAGATACTGCCCCGCGTAAGTGCGGCGTTTAGGTAAGGATTTGATTCAAAGGGCAAGGCCCGCAGCGGCGTATTCCTCCATGAGCCGCTTGGCAGCGGCAAATTCCTCCGGCGTGTTGCAGTTCATCAACAGCTCCTCTGGGCCGGGGTAATCGAAGCGCCGCCAGCGCACCCTCCGCTTCAGAGCCTGGACGGAGCGCTCCCCTGCGTCCAGCATGGCGGCGATATCCCCGGCGGAGGTACGGTCGTACACTCCTATCAGCGGCTCCTCCCGCTTCCCATGGCACAGGACGGTGACGCCGCCTGTGTGGCTCTGCCCCAGGTGGGACAGGGCTGCGGCGGGGATGAGGGGCGCGTCTACGCTCAACGCCAGACAGGCGTTGTTCCGGGCGGAGCGCAGGCAGGCGTGCAGCCCTCCCAGCGGCCCCTGGTCCCGGTATTCGTCGGGGACAGTCCGCGTACCAGGCAGGCTGGAGCAGCGCTCACCGGACAGCATAATGTCCTTGATGCCCAAGGCGTGCAGCTTGTCCACCTGCCGCTGAAGCAGGGTTCTGCCTCCCAGCCGCAGCTCCGCCTTGCTTTCCCCCATCCGCCGGGACGCGCCCCCCGCCAGCACGATGCCGGACAGGCGCTTCCGCTCCCACCCCTGCCGGCGGATGGACAGTGCCCGCCGCGCTTCATCCAATAATGCGCCGGATATATCCAACTCCTTCGCCAAAACCTCCGCAATTTGCCCCTTGACGGCGGTGTCCGCCGGAGCGTAGGCCAGCGCGGCGGCAGCCAGCCGCGCTCCGCAGAGCTCCAAGCCATCCGGGCCGTAACCCTCCAGGTCCAGGCCGGTTATTTGGCCTGCCGTCCCGCCCCACAGGAAATTGCGCAGGTTTCCCTCCAATGGGAGCTGCCCGCACAGCGCAAAGCACCGGCGCAGCCATGCCACCAGGCTCTGCCAGGGGGCCGGGTCAAAACCCTCCCCCTCCTGCCGCTCCAGCTCGGCCAGCAGGGTGGGATAGCTCAGGTGCTCCAGCACCAGCACCCCCGGCTCTGTTCCCAGCACCGCCGGAAGGGGCAAACGGCCTGCCAGCGCGGCATACAGCTCCCGTTCCCGCCGCCAGTCCTCTGCGTCCGCAAAGTGCTTTTCCACGGCAGCGCGGCCCTGCCGCAGCACAGGGTAGACCTGGTTGCGGCGGCTGTAAAACGGCGTCTGGTTCATGAAGCGGTGAGTACGGCCACGTTGGCCACGTTGCGCTTGCTGTTTTCGTCGCCAAACACCACCAGCTGCGCCCCGCCCCGCTCCTGGAGCATCAGGTACACCTTGTCCGGCTGGGCGACCTCCTCCGCCGTCACCACGGCGCTGTACGAATCTTCGGCGGTGACGGTAACTTTTCCGAAGTCCGTCACGCCCAGCTCCTCCAGCACGGCGGACAGCAGCGCACCCTCCCCGTCCACAGCCAGCTCCTCCCCCTTCCCGTTGCGGACGGTCCCGTGGATGGAGTGCAGCTCCAGCCTGGTCAGATATGCCTCCGACGCTCCGCCGTCCCACTCCACCCGGATCGTCCCTGCTGTTACCTGGGTTCGGCTGGAAAGGTGGAGTGCGGCGGCGATGGCGGTGAGCGCCGCCAGCACCAAGAGCACGATCACGATAAGCCTATCCTTTCTCATGCGCTGGTCCCTCCCGTTGCGTATGTTTTTTCTCTCCCAGCCCCCGGCCAAGCACCGGGTCCAGCCGCCGGACGAGCTCCGCTCCCGCCAGCCCGAACACCGCCCCGGACAGGGCGGACACACACAAGTAGAGCAGCAGAACGGCGCCGCGCAGCTGGAACACGATGAGGTTTGCGGTCATGGCCGCGCAGGGGGCGGCTATGGCGTTGGACAGCACGATGCAGTCCCGCCGGGGCAGCGGGGTGCGCCGCAATGCGGCCAGGATCACGTCCATGGCCAGCCCCGGTACGATGTAGCCGACGGGGGACAGCGCCCCCATGCTGCCAACCATGCCGAAGGCCAGGGCCAGGGCGCTCTGCACCGCTCCCATGGCCGCGGCGCAGCCGAAGCGATCCACCACCGCGGCGGCGATCGCCAGGAACATCAGAGACAGGCTGGTGCCGATTCCGCCGGGTATGTGCAGCGCGTCGGTGATGAGGTTGGCGGCGGGGGCGATCAGGCGCTTGGAGAACAGCCCCAGGTCGCAGCACAGGGCCAAAAATATGAGGGTGCGCAGCCGGTTTGGTTTCATACAAGACCCCCTTGCTAAACTGGCGCATGAAAAGAGGCGTACCCCGAGCAGACAGGGCACGCCTCAACCGCACACATCTCAAAAGCGGATGCGCACCGGAATCATGCCTTCTTCTCAAATACGGAAAGCGGGGCCGTTTCCAGACCTACTCGGCGGCGGGATGTCCCGCTGCGGCCCCGGCGTCATAGGCTTCCCCTTAGACGCCGGGGCTTGAAAGCAGATGAACTTGTAAAAAATGTGTTTCTCAGTCGAACAGCCCTTTGGCCTTTGTGTAGTTGAACACCGGCCCTTCCAGGCACACATAGGTCTCGTTGATCTTGCAGTGGCCGCACTTGCCCACAGCGCAGGACATCTTCCGCTCAAAAGACACCCAGATTTTATCCTCTTCCGCCCCGTTTTTCACACATTCCAGCGCCGCGAAGCGCATCATCACCGGCGGGCCCACAATGGCGATATTATAGTCCGCAAACTCTCTGAAGGGGACCTTGGGGATATGGGCGGTGACCATCCCCGTCTCGAAGCCGGGGGCGGAGGAAGCGTCCAAGGTGTAGATGGTGTGGAATTTCTCCTGAGCGTGGAACTTCTCCAGCTCCTCGGTGAACAGCACGCAGTCGATATCTTTGAACCCTGCGATGAGCCAGAGGCTTTCGATCTCCTCCGGATGCCGGCAGAAATGGTTCAGCATGGTTTTCACTGGGGCCATGCCCGTGCCGCCGCAGATGACCACCAGGTCTTTGCCCTTGAACTGCTCGATGGGGAAGGGCTTGCCGTAGGGCCCCCGCATGAACAGCATATCCCCGCTCTGGAGGCCGAACACCCCCTGGGTGAGCCGCCCCACCTTGCGGATGGTGAACTCCACGTAGCCCTCTCCCTTGCCGCTGACGGAGATGGGGGCCTCCCCCACCTTGGGGATGGATAGCTGGAAGAACTGGCCGTGCCGGGTCTCGCCGTGATATTCCACCCGGAAGGTGTACTCGGCCTTCGTCTCCTTCAACACGCTGAGGATCTTGTGGGGCTCGGGCAGCATGATGTTCTCCATGTCAGTTGTCCCCCTTTCCCGCTTCCAGCGCGTCCGTCAGGCCGTTCACCGCATCCAGATAGTCGATGTCCTTGGGGCAGCGGTCGATGCACCGCCCGCAGCCCACGCACATATGCGCCCCGCCAAAGCGCTCTTTGAAGTCGTACATTTTGTGGAGCACCTTGAAGCGCATATTGGCCCCCTGGGTCTTGCGGGCCATGCCCCCTCCGGCGGTCTGGGTGAAGTCCCGAAGCATACAGCCCGACCACACCCGGCGGCGTTCGCCGTCAGGACTGGTCTCATTGTAGATGACGTCCACCGTGTCGAAGCAGGAACAGGTGGGGCAAACCGTATTGCACCCGCCGCAGGCGATGCAGTCCTCGTCGAACTGCTTCCAGTAATCCAGCCCACACACCTGGCCCAGCTCCTCCCGGCCTTCGATGCGGGGCAGACGGGCGGAGCGGCGGTTCTCTTGCACGAATTCGGGGGTAAAAGCAATGGGCACCTCGTCCTGGAAGTAGGGCAGCAGTTCCTCGTCACAAATCTCCATCAGCGCGCAGATGTCGTCGATGCGCACAGCGGCAGCGTAGTCCCACGCCTCGTTGGTGCCCATGGACGCGCAGAAGCAGTTGTCGAAGCCCTCCCGGCACTCCAACAGCACCGGCTTCACCGTTTCCCTCATACGGGCGTAATACAGGTCGGGTTGGCCGTTGTGGAGGAAGATATCGTCCAGCCGCCGGATGGCGTTGAGGTCGCAGGGGCGGACGAACAGCAGGATATCTCTGCCGTCGTCCAGCTCCTTTTCCGCGCAGCTCTCGCCGTTGAAGTAGAACATGGTCTGGGAGATGGGGTAAAACACCTCTTTGGCAGAGAAGTGAGACTTTTCTTTGTATTCGATATCAGCCAGCGTGTCGATCTCGCCATAGCGGATGAGGTCGCCGCCTCCGGGGCCCCGGCCGGGGAAGCGCTTGGGAGCGAAGATACGGTATTTCGCCTTGAGCCGGGTAAAGATGGGGTCTATCCGGTCCGCCCGAACGGAAAAGCTCCGGGCCTGCCGTATTTCGCCGGACATGAGGGCGGACTGGTAATCCCCCTCCAGCGACAGGAAAGCGGCGGTGATGCGGCCCACGGCCTTGTAGAAGTCTACCCGGGCGCACTTCTCGATGTCGGCCACAAAGGCGGGCACCCAGTTCAACAGGTGGGAATTGAGGAAGTCTGACTGCTCTTCCGCCGTGCTGTTTTCGATGAGCCACGCTATGAATTCCAGCTCCAGGGCCAGATGGTCCTCGTGGAGGCCGTCAGCGCTCCCGTCCCTGCCCAGGCCCTTTTCGGCATACCGGCGGGACACGTCCTCCCAAGCGTCTTGCATGAAGATACGCTTTGGGCTGGTGTAGACCGACTCGCAGGGGATGGCAGCGGAGCCGTCCGCCGAGCCGGCGGCCAGGAACACAGTGGCGTAGTCCACTGCCAGCTCCTCCAGGGCGTTTTCACCGCAGTGGTCCAGGTAATCTTTCAGCAGGGTATAGCCCGCTGCCAGACCGCCCTCCGCCTGGGGCAGGGCCAGCGCTTTCAATTTGTCCAGCAGCGTCCCGTCCACCTCGGCGCGGTAGAGTCGGGAGAGCAGGCGGTAAAACCGGGCCCGGCTCCGGTCATTGGTTTTGGAGATCATCATAGCTTGCGGCCTCCTTTCCGGTGGGCGCTGTGTTCCACGCAGTCCTGGGGCAGCACGTCCACCCAGTCATCATGGCGCAGGATGTAGCGGACGGTGGGACCGTTGCCGAAGTCCCGCAGGGCGTGGATGTGGGCGGGAGCGACCTCCGCCAGGAGCCTGGACACCTCGCTGTCCGGGTCGCCTAAATCGCCGTAGTGCAGGGCGGAGCTGGAGCAGTTGCGCACGCAGGCGGGAATGTCCCCCGCCTCCCGGACCTGGGCGCACAGGGTACACTTGTCCGCCACCCGCAGTTCCTTGTTGGAGTGGATCATGTCGTAGGGGCAGGCTCTCTTACAGCTTCCGCAGCCGATGCACATGGCCTGGTCCACCCGGATCACGCCGTCCGCCCCGTCCTTATAGCACGCTCCGGTGGGGCACACCTGGACGCAGGACGGATTTTCGCACTGCTGGCACATGGCGGGCAGGAAATACATCTGGAGATTAGGGTAAGTACCGTTGGGGCCAATGGTACACACCTTGGTGCGGCCCTCGCCCAGGGCCACGGCGTTCTCCAGCTTGCAGGCCACTTGGCAGCCCTTGCAGCCGATGCAGCGGTCCAGGTCCACCACAAATGTCATCTGTCTCATACGCGCACCTCCTCAGTGGGACCGGCGGGGTTGGGCAGCCAGGGCCGGAAATCCTCCGGGTCCAGCCACACCCCGGCGGGAGCGCCCTCCGCAGGGCTCACCCGCACCTGGAATGCCCGCAGGGTATAGGTGCCCACCACGTCGTTGAAGGGAGCGGTGGCCTTGGTGAGCATATTCACGTTCATCTCTTTCCATCCGTGGGTGGGGGTGTTCAGGGTCTCCGGGTTCCAGAACCGCTCCATGTACACCGTGCCAGGGTTGATGCCCTGAGTGACCTTAGCCACCGCCTGGGTCTTGCCCCGTTTGGACTCCACCCAAACCCAGCCGCCGTCCTCGACGCCGTATTTCTCCGCCGCTGTGGGATGGATCCACAGCTCGGGGGCCGGGTACATCTCACGCAGCCAGGGGATGTTGCGCAGGGTGTTGTGGTGGAAGTAGGGCACCCGGCCTCCAGTGAGCACCAGGGGGTACTCCTCCGCAATCTCGCTGCCCGGCAGGGGGCTTTCCACCGGCTCCATGTAGTAGGGCAGGGGGTCGTAGTCCTCATCGGCGGGCTCCAGATCGATGGGGCTGAAGGGCCGGCCTGTGCGGCCAAGCTCGATCATGCTCTCCACATACAGCTCACACTTTTTGCTGGGTGTAGGAAACCCGGCGGGTCTGCCGCCGTTGTTCGGGTCTGGCTGCTTATAGACGTAGTAAGAACGCCACTGGTCCTTTGGCAAGTATTCGATGGGGGCATTGGCGGCGAACTCCTTCCAGCTCATGCCCAGCCGGTTCACCCAATGGTCCAGAAATTCCTCCATGCTGTCCCAGTAGGGCAGGTCGTGGCCCATATAGTCCGCATCGAAGGCGCGGGCGCAGCCCTCATGGCCAAGCTCGCCGCAGCGCCTGGCCAGCTTGGACCAGAACAGGGTCTCGTCCATAGTTTCCCACAGGTGGGTACACTGCTGCCGGGCCACCAGGGTGTTGCAGGTCTCAACCAGCATATCCGTCTCCAGCCACTCCTGGGCGGGGATGAGGATGTCGGCGTAGGCGGAGAAGGAGGTGGGGTACATATAGACATGGACGATGAAGTCCAGCTTGTGGATGGCCTGTTCCCACCGCTGGCTGTCGGCGGTGGCCCCCAGCTTGTTGCCAGAGCGGTCGATCCACACCCGGGGCTGGTACGGCTCTCCGGTGAGGATGGCCTCCAGGATGCTGGAAGGATGGCCCGCCCACCAGATGCCCAGCCCCTTGTGGGCGCGGCCTCCCAGCCGCTTTTTGAGCTGCTCCGGGGGCAGGCGGTCCGCCGCCACGGGGACGGGGTAGTTGGGCATATCGAAGCACCCGCTGGTGCGGAAGCGCTGGAGCAGGGCGCCTGGGCACTCCACATTGCCCATAAGCAGGTCGATGGTGGCTGCGGCCATGGCGGCCTGGACAGAGTTGGGGGTTTGGTCGGTGGCCACGCCAATGGACAGGCCACTGGGCAGATTGTCGGTGAATACCCGGATGGCCTGCTCGATCTTGCCCGCGTCCAGCCAGCACACTTCTGCGGCCTTTTCCAGGGTGTACTCCTCCACCCGCTCCCACAGGAGCTGCCAGCCTGTCTTGCATTGCCGTCCATTTACCGTGAACTCACCCTCCAGAGCAGGGTCCAAGGCATCGTTCCACGGGTATTCCAGCGGCTGGGGGGAGCCAGTCTTTTTGTCCCACACCATGAAGGTGTCCGGCTGGCCGTCCGCACCCTTCCAGGGCCGCAGGAACAGCTTGGTCTCCACATCTACCAGGTAAGGCAGGTTGGTCCATTTCATCACAAAGTCGGCGTCGTACAGCTTGTTGTCCAGTATGTAGCGGATCCACGCCAGTTGCAGGGCCACGTCGCTGCCGGGCCGGATAGGGAGCCACACGTCCGCCTTGGCGGCGTCCGGGGTAAACCGTGGGTCCACCACCACGGTTTTCCCGCCGCGAGCCCGCAGGTCGGCCACCATGCCGCCGCCGGAGGCGGGACAGGACCAGGCCGGGCCGGTGCCCCACAGCACAAGAGCTTTAATGGGGGTGTCGTCGGGGAAGTACAGCTCCAGGGCGTTAGAGTCGGCGATGCTGGGGTCTCCCCCGCCGTACATCATGGTGTAGGCCAGTACACGGGGCAGGTAGCACTGGGCACACCCCGGCTCGAACCAGTTGGGGGTGCCGAAGATGTTGCAGAACCGGGCGATGGACCAGATCTCTGGATTCCCGCCCCCACCAGTGGAGCAGAACACCGCCTCCGCGCCGTACTTTTCCCTCGTCTCCATCAGTTTCTTGGCGATGGCGTCCAGCGCCTCATCCCAGGAGATGCGCTTCCACTGGCCGCTGCCCCGGGGCCCCACCCGCTTCATGGGGTACTTGTTCCGGTTTGGGTGGTACAGCGCCTGGATGCCGGACAGGCCCTTGGCGCACATACGGCCCTTGCTCATGGGGTCCACCGGGTTGCCCCGCAGGCTCACCACCCGCCCGTTTTTTACCGTGGCCAGCACGCCGCAGTTGGCAATGCAGGCCCGACAGGCGGTCTTGACCACCCGCATGTCGTCTCCTTGCTTTTCAGCCGCAGCCTTTGGGGTCAGGCCGGGGCTGTCCAGACCGGGGATACCGCCGATGCGGATGGCGCTAAGATAGCTTGCTGCGTTCAATCTGTTCCGCTCCCTTCTGTGTTGGCCATGATGGACCGGATGTGGTCCATCATGGCCTGTTCAGCCCGCCGGCCGTCCCCGGCGGCGATGGCGTCCAGCACCCTCCGGTGGTCCGCCGTCGATTCGTAGTACTTCTCCCGGTCCTTGCCGTACACTGCCTCGTACAGCCCCAGGTCGGAGCCTGCGGCGTGGACGATGTTGACGAAATGGATATAGAACTGGTTGTGGGAGGCGGCGGCGCACTGGAGGTGGAACAGGTCGTCCAGCGCCAGCATATCGCCTAAACCCTTCTCTCCTTGGACGTAGATGGGGACGGCCTCCTCCATCTCGTCCAGCACTGACCGCAACACTTCCACATCCTCGGGGGAGGCGTTTTGCGCCGCCAGCCGTGCGGCGGTACCCTCTACCTCCATCCGGGCTTCGAACAGGTTGCCGGACAGGCTGTCGTCCAGCATGGTGCAGGTGTGGAGGATGCGTCCCAGTGTCCTGGGGGAGAACGCCGCCACATAGGTGCCGTTTCCCTGCCGTTTTTCCAAAATGCCCACCACGCACAAAGCGCTGACGGCCTCCCGCAGGGGGACGCGGGAGATGCCCAGGGAAACGGCAAAGTCCCGCTCGGAAGGCAGGCGGTCTCCGGGCCGTAGCTCCCCCCGGTCGATGCGGTTCAAAATATAGTCCACCACCTGCTGGCTGATGCTGGTGCGCTGAATCGCAGCCTCCATATCTATCCTCCTTTGGTATATTGGTATTACCAATATACCAAAGACGTTTCGGCTTGTCAAGCGGCATATTTCCGGTTGCAGAAAAAAATACAGCCTCCGAACATGGCTGTTTGGAGGCTGTATCGTCATTATTTTAGAAGCTGGCCGGAAATGACCATCTGCTGCACCTGGCTGGTGCCCTCGTAGATGCTGGTGATCCGGGCGTCCCGGTAAAAACGCTCTACCTTGTATTCCTTGATATGGCCGTCCCCGCCGTGAATCTGCACGGCCTTGTACGCCACCCGGTTGCACATCTCGGCGGCAAACAGCTTGCTCATGGCGCACAGCTTGGAGCTGTCCGGGTCCCCCGCGTCCTTGCGCACTGCGGTGGAGTAGACCAACTGCCGCGCCGCTTCGATCTCCGTGGCCATGTCCGCAATCATGAAGCTGATGCCCTGGAATTTGGCAATGGGTTTGCCGAACTGCCTGCGCTCCTTGGCGTATTTGATGGACTCGTCCAGGCAGCCCTGGGCAATACCCACCGCCTGAGCCGCCATGCCCAACCGTCCACCGTCCAGGGTTTTCATGGCGGTGGCGAAGCCGCGGTGCAGGGGGCCCAGCAGATCGCTCTTGTGGACCCGCACATCCTCCAAAATTACGTCGCTGGTTGGGTAGCCCACAATGCCCATTTTATGCTCCGGCTTGCCACAGGACACGCCGGGCAGCTTCATGTCCACGATGAACATAGAGATGCCCTTAGAGCCCTTTTGGCCCAGGTCGGTTCGGGCATACACGATGGCATAGTCGGCAAAGGGCGCGCCGGAGATAAAGGTCTTGCGGCCGTTGAGCACAAAGCAGTCCCCGTCCGGCACGGCGGTGGTGAGGGTGCCTCCAGCGTCGGAGCCCGCCCCCGGCTCGGTGAGGGCGAAGGCGATGATCTTTTCCCCCTTGGCGCAGGGGGTGAGGTACTTCTGCTTCTGCTCCTCGGTGCCGCAGAACAGCAGCGGCCCGCCGCCCAGGGAGTTGGAGGTGTTGGCGTAGATGGACAGCACCGGGGACACCCGGGCGAACTCCTCCACCATCATGGCGTATTCCAGCGAGCCGCAGCCGCTCCCGCCGTACTGCACGGGAATTTTCACGCCCATGAAGCCATACTTTGCCATTTTGTTGTGGATATCCCGGTCAAATTCGCCGGTCTCCTCCAGCCGGTCCAGCAGCTCGCCGGTGAACTCCGTCTCCGCGAACTCCCGGTACAGTTTGCGCAGTAGCGCTTGTTCCTTTGTCAATATCATGTCCCCGCTCCTCTCTTATTCCAGCAGGTCCCGGAAGGTCTCGATCACGGTACGGGCCTGCTCGTAGCTCACAATTTGCCGGTCCACTTCCACCGTGGCCACAGCCAGTCCCGCCGCCTCGCAGGTGCGCTTGAGCAGCGGGTAATCGAACTCCTCCGGGTCGCAGAATTTGGTCATCACGATGAGCACGCCACGGGCGCCCCTGGCCCTGGCCTCGTCCGCCGTCATAGCCAGTCGCTTTTTGTCCTGGTCGTAGAGCACGGAGCAGCCGTCCATGGCGCAGAATTTCCGGGCCAACCGCTCTAACGGTGCGCCCTCCTCCGGGGCATCGGTGCGGTACTGGCGGCTCTCCGCCGCCACGTCGTCGGCCACCACCTGCATCCCGTACTCGTCCAGCAGGGCGGTTAGCCCCGGTGCGCTGGCCAGGATTCCGCTCACCGCGATGGGGATGCGGTCCTGTCCGGGGGCCTGGGCCTCCAGCCCGGCAATGAGCTGCTCCACCAGGGCGGTATGCTCCTCCTTCAGCATAAACCAGGCGCTTTTGAACACGTCTGCCCGCCGAGCGGGCAACACCTCCGGGTGCCGCGCCAGCGCTTCGGACAAGCGCCGCATGGCGGCGTTGTGGGCGTTATACACTGCGATGGACTTTGCCAGCGTCTCCTCCGAGAACTGCGCCCCGGTCGCCCGTTCCAGATCGGCAATGACCCGCCGGTAGCCCGCCAAGGTGAAATCCACGGCGTACTCCGGCTTGCGGTTCTGGGGGTAGGTCATGGGGACGAAGGGGATGGCGGGCACGGCGTACTTCCAGTTCTGGCCCAGCACCTTCAGGCTGTCGCAGAGAGAGGGGATAACGATGGCGGACGCGCCGTCATAGGTTCCCTTCATACCCAGCTCCACAATGGACTGGACGATGGAGCAGAGGAAGGCGGGAAAGTACCGCTTGGCCCCCTCCAGTTCCACGTCGCCGCCCCAGACCCCCATGGGGACCAGCCCCATGGCGTGGACGATCTCCTCTGGGGTGTAGACCGGCGCGGTGAGCACCACCTTTTTCCCCTGGGCCAGATAGGCGTCCATCTGCCTGCGGGGATTCCGGGCCACGGCGGAGAATTGCTCCAGCAGCTCGTTCACGCTCATTTACAGTCCCTCCTTTCGCGCTTCCATAATCTCGGTAAGGCCCTGGACCCGTGTTTCATACTGGGCCTCGGAGAAGTTGCGGGGGTCGGCCTGGTCGCCGTCGAAGGAGGCTACCGGGATATCGCATACCTCGCCGATCTGGCGGCTCATCTCGTACATGAAGCCACTCCACAGCTTGCAGGAGCGGTTGGTGTGGACCAGCAGGCCCTCCACATGGTTGTCCTTGCACAACTTCACCCGCTTGTCACGGGAGTACTCCAGGTTGATGGCGTTGGGCACCTTGCAGTAGGCCCGGCACATATCGTCGAAATCCTTGTACACGAAGCCGAAGGCGTCGGCATAGATGGTAGTGACCATATTGATGCCCCGGCTCTTCAGGCCGGTGGAGGTACACCGCAGCCAGGGCCAGCAGGCGATGCCCTCGAACATAATGCGGTGCTTCTCCTCGCCCCGGAAGGTGGACTCCCCTTTTTCGTGGTTTTCCTCGTACTCCTGCAGCAGGGTTTCCATGGCCTCGGCAGCCTCCTTCTTGCCACGGGCGGTGACCATCACCGCCATGTGGTTTAGCAGGTCAAAGCCGTTGAAGGGGGAGGGGGTGTACCGGGCAGTGGCGGTGGCGGCCAGCCATGCGTGGCTGGTGCGGCCGGAGTACTCCATGACCTCCTTGTACTTCTCCTCGTCCCACTTCTTGCCGGTCAGCTTTTCAAGCTGATGGATGGCGTCCCAGAATTGGGCGCGGACGTAGGCCACCTCTGCGTCAGACACCTCATAGTCCGGGTTAAAGGGGATGTCGATCATGATGAGGGGGATATCCAGCTCACGGGACAGGTTTTCGTACCATTTTATCATGCAGTTGCAGATATTGTTGCAGCACAGCAGGAAGTCGGGCTGGGGCATATCCTGCTCCGGACATTCCTTGATCTTGGCGTAGGCCAGGCTGATGCGGGCATAGGCGCAGATGTCGTTGGAGTAGCCGTCCGCCTCGCTGATCTCGCACATCCTGGCTCCGGCTCCCCGTGCGGCGATGCCTGCGGCCTGGTTCTCCGGATAGACCACCGCCAGCCCCAGGGTTTCGGGTATCTCCACCGGGAAGTTGCTGGCGCACCAGCCCACCGGCTCCCCACGAACTTTGGCGGCCTGGGCGTCGGAATACGCCTTGGCGGCAATCTGGCCCAGCTTGTACTTGGCGGAATTGGGGTCGGGGGGTGGACGGTGCTTTTTGATTTCTTCAGACATGGGAACTCCTCCTTTATATGTAACAGTTTCAATGCTCAGGCTGTGGTTTTGCGGTATGCGCAGAGGGCCGCGCCCATGGCTCCGAAGAGCTGGGCGTGCCCGGAGAGCAGAATCTCGCAGTCCAGGCTGCGCGACAGCGCATTGTGTACGCCGCTGTTGCGGGCCACGCCGCCGCTCATGCACACGGCGGGGACCACCCCCATGCGTTTAGCCAGCGCCGCCACCCGGCCCGCTACGCTGTCGCAGATGCCTGCCACCAGCTCGGGCAAAGGTGTGCCGTTGGCAAGCTGGCTGATAACCTCGCTCTCGGCAAACACGGTACAGGTGCTGGAAATAGCAGCGGACCGCTCCGCCCGGGCAGCATAGTCACCCAGCCCGTCCACAGGGAGCTGGAGGATATTGGCCATCACGTCCAGAAACCGGCCTGTTCCGGCGGCGCACTTGTCGTTCATTAAAAACTCCCGCATCCGCCCTTTTTCGTCCAGAGAAATCACCTTGGCGTCCTGCCCGCCGATGTCAATAACCGTGCGCACTTGGGGAAAAACGAAGTGTGCACCCAGGGCGTGGCAGGTCAGCTCGCTGGCCTGATACCGGGCCAGGGGGCAGCGGGCGCGGCCATAGCCGGTGGCGGCCACGGCCGCCATATCCTCCAGGGTCAGGCCGGTGGACCACACCTGCTCCAGCGCCAGGTCCGGACCTTTGGTGCCGATGCCGCCGGTGACGATGGAGCTGGCGGCAAGGCGTTCTCCATCCTCCAGCACCACGCATTTGGATGTGGTTGAGCCGATGTCGATTCCCAGAGTATACATAGCGGGCCTCCTTGTGGTATTCTTTATTAGCTGGTATGACCAGTAATCTTGATTATACAGGTTGAGCCGTCAACTGTCAACGGCTGGCCCTTCGTCAAAACACAAAAATATTCTGCACCATTTTTGTGGAGAATGGAGAATGTAGGGTTGACGTTAATATTTTTTTATTTTAGGTTGACTTAGTTAACTAAGTGTGGTATTTATATGAACGGTAAATCAACCGATCCGTTCCCATATTCTTACATACAGGAGGAATCATCATGTCCACCCTTCCCCGCCCCCTGGAGGGAGTCAAGGTGGTGGAGCTGGCCACCTTCATCGCTGCGCCGTCCTGTGGCCGCTACCTGGCCGACCTGGGCGCCCAGGTCATCAAGGTGGAGTCACCCGCCGGCGACCCTCTGCGCCGCACCGCCGTTAACGAGGGCCGTCCCGCCGGCGACCTGGAGAACACCAGCTTCGACCTGGACAACGCTGGCAAGCGGGCAGTCTGCCTGAACACCAAGTCCCCCGAGGGCCGGGAGGCGCTGGAAAAGCTGATTGCCCAATCTGATATCTTCATCACCAACGTGCGCTATAAATCTCTGGTCAAATCCGGTCTGGACTACGAGACGCTGAAGGCCAAGTACCCCAAGCTGGTGATGGGCTATGTCACCGGCTACGGCGAGAAGGGCCCAGACAAGGACCTGCCCGGCTTCGACTTCACCGCCTACTTTGCCCGGGGCGGTATCCTGGGGACCCTTTTTGACAAGAATGCCGTCCCCATGCTCACCATGCCAGGCTTCGGCGACCATCCAGTGGGGATGTACCTGGCCTCCGGCCTGCTGGCCGCCCTCTACCGGGCGGAGCGCACCGGGTGCGGCGACATGATTACCGTCAGCCTGTTCCACGCCGCCATCTGGGCGGTGTCCACCATACTGCAAAGCGCCCAATACGGCCAGAGCGCCACCCGCTACCCCATGTCCCGGAAAGACATCGCCAACCCCTTTACCGTGGCCCACAAGACCAAAGACGGCCGCTGGATTCAGTTTGCCGCCCCGGCCTACGACGCGCTGTACGACAAGTTCGTCTCCGCCCTGGGCCGGTCCGACCTGGCGGGAGACCCCCGGTTCTTCCCCCAGTCCAACCTCCAGTCCAACCTCCACGAGTTCTACGACATCCTGGTGGACGAGGTGGCGAAACGGACGCTGGGCGAGTGGTGCGCGGCCTTCAAGGCCGCCGACATCCCCTACGCCGTGGCCCAGACCTGGGATGAGCTGTTGGTGGACGAGCAGGCATGGGCGGCGGACTGCTTCTATAAGATGAGCTATCCCACCGGTGCGGAGCGCACCCTGGTACGGCCCCCGGTGCTGTTCCAGGATACCCCTCTGCCCGAATACAGGCGCGGGCCCTATCAGGGCGAGCAGACCGAAGCCATCCTGGCGGAGCTGGGCTACACCCGTGAGCAGATACAGGCTATGCTGGAGGCGGGCGCGGCCTGCCACCCCGCCCCCAGGGAAAACTGAACCGCTGAGACAACGAAAGACAGGGAAGGGGCAAACACCTTCCCTGTCTTTTTGTCCGCCCACGCTTTAACGCCGTCCGCCTGCCCCTTACCACCCGGAAAGAAAATGCCGGATAAACAAGAAAAATGGCGCGTTCAGCCTTGTGACGCCGCCGGAAACATGATATCATAAGAAACGCACAGATTGCTTGGGCAGTCTGTCAATGCGAAACGAGGAACAGGAGCAGAGAGCATCAATGGCCATCAAGAAAAACGAGCTTTACAGCTCCCTCTGGGCGAGCTGCGACAAGCTGAGAGGGGGCATGGACGCCTCCCAATATAAGGACTATATCCTGACCCTGCTGTTCGTCAAATACGTCACAGACAAATACAAGGGCGTGCGGTATGCGGACATCACCGTACCAGAGGGTGGCAGCTTTGACGACCTGGCAGAGCTGAAGGGCGACAAAAACATCGGCGAGAAAATGGACAAGGTCATCGCCAAGCTGGCGGGGGCGGATGGCAACAACCTGCGGGGCGTCATCGACAACGCCCATTTCAACGACGAGACCAAGCTGGGCAAGGGCCAGGAAATGGTGGACAAGCTCACCGGCCTGATCGCCATCTTCCAGCGCCCCGAGTTCAACTTCAAAAACAACAAGGCCAGCGGCGACGATATTCTGGGCGACGCCTACGAGTACCTGATGCGCAACTTCGCCACCGAGAGCGGCAAGAGCAAGGGCCAGTTCTACACCCCCGCTGAGGTATCACGTGTCCTGGCCAAAATCATCGGCATCGACCGGATCGCCGACCCGGACACCACCGTCTACGACCCCGCCTGCGGCTCCGGCTCCCTGCTCATCAAGGCTGCGGACGAGGCCCCCTTCGAGGTGGCTATCCACGGTCAGGAGAAGGAGATCACCACCGCCGGCCTGGCCAAGATGAACCTGGTGCTCCACAACCGGGCTACCGGCGTCATCGCCACCGGCAACACCTTTTCCGATCCCCAGTATTTCGAGCCGAACTCCAACAACCAGGTTCTCCGCCGCTTTGACTTCATCGTGGTCAATCCGCCCTTTTCCCTGAAAAACTGGACGGACGGCGTGAAGGACTATGGCCGCTTTTCCACCCGCATCGGCCGTCCGCCGGAGCGCAACGGCGACTTCGCCTGGCTGCTGCACGTGCTGAAGTCCCTGAAATCTACTGGCAAAGCGGCGGTCATCCTGCCCCGCGGCGTGCTGTTCCGGGGCTATGCGGAGGAGTCTATTCGCCGGGGCATCATCGACCGGGGCTTTATCAAGGGCATCATTGGCCTGCCCCCCAACCTGTTTTACGGCACCGGCATACCGGCCTGCATCCTGGTCATTGACAAGTCCGACGCCGGGAAACGCGAGGGCATCTTTATGATTGACGCCAGTCGCGACTTCGTGAAGGACGGCAATAAAAACCGCCTGCGGGAGCGGGACATCTATAAAATCGTCACTACCTTCAACCGGCAGATCAAGGACGACCCCAGGTATGCCCGGTTTGTGCCCAACCACGAAATCAAGGTGACAAACGATTACGACCTGAACCTTTCCCGCTACATCGACAGCGTCGGCTCCGGGGATATCCAGGACATCGACGGACACCTTCACGGCGGTATTCCCGAGGTGGACGTGGTCTCCATGAAACAATACTGGGCCATGTTCCCCCGGCTCCGGGACAGGCTGCTTTCTCCGCTGAAGGAGGGGCGCTGGACGCTGCACCTCCCCAAGGAGGAGGTGCATGGCGCAATCTGTGGGGACGATGACTTTTCCGCCTATGCCGGACGCATCCATGGGGCCTTTGAAGCGTGGAAGGAGGAGGTGGCTCCCGATCTGCGCGGCATCGACGGGACGGTAAACGCAAAACGGTTTATAGCGGAGCTGTCGGAGCGGCTGATCGCCAGGTTTGAACCCCTGGAGCTGCTGGACAAATACGACGTGTACGAGGCTTTGCTGTCCTACTGGCAGGAAACCATGGCGGACGATGTGTTCATCCTGAAATACGACGGCTACAGCGCAGGCCAGGAATGGGAAAATATCGTGGAATACAAGGAAAACAAAAAGGGTGAACGGCAAGAAAGAATCAAGGGCTGGGAGGGCAAGCTGATCCCCAAGGCCATCCTGGAGCGGGTCTACTTTTCGGCGGAGCGGACGGAGATTGACCGGGTCCAGCGGGCGTTGGACGAGGTCCAGAACCGCCTGGACGAGTTGACGGAAGAGCAGACCGGCGAGGGCGGCTTCCTGCTGGACCACCTGAACAGCCGGGACAAGGTAGATATCAAATCTGTTACTGCCCGGCTGCGCCATCTGGAGCGGATCCAGCCGGACGGCGAGGAATGTCAAGTGCTGCGGCAGTACGCTGGCCTTGCTGCCCAGGTGAAGGAGCGCACCAAAGCCGTCAAGAAGTTGTCCGCCGCCCTGGAAGCGCTGCTGAAGGAAAAATACGGCCTGCTGACCCTGAGCGAGGTCAAGGACCTGCTGGTGGAGGAAAAGTGGTGCCGGTCCGTGCTTGCGGGCATCGAGGCGCTGTACGGCAGCGCCGCCCGCAGCATGGCGGACCGGGTGACGGAGCTGGCGGCGCGGTATGAGGCCACTTTGCCCCGGTTGGAGCAGGACGCGGAGGAGTGCAGGAACCGGGTCAAGGCCCATCTGGAAAGGATGGGGTACGCGTGGTAAGGCCGGGATACAAGCGCACACAGGCCGGCGTGATCCCGGAGGAGTGGGAGGAAGCCCTGCTGGGCGAAAAGGCCGGCATTTACCGGGGCGGGTCGCCCAGGCCCATACAGAGCTATATCGCCCAGTCCGGCAGCGGAGTAAACTGGATCAAAATCGGCGACGTGGGCGCCGGTGAGAAGTACATCACAAAAACGGCGGAAAAAATTACCCTGGAGGGAGCCGCCCGCTCCCGCAGGGTGTATGCGGGCGATCTTATTCTGTCCAACTCCATGAGCTTCGGCCGCCCCTACGTGCTGGCGCTGGACGGCTGCATCCACGACGGATGGCTGGTCATCCAGGATTACCACGACACCTTCTGCCAGGACTTTCTGTATTACCTGCTGTCCTCTGAGTTTGTCTTTCGGCAGTACGCCTTTATGGCGGCGGGCAGCAGCGTGCAGAATCTCAACAAGGGCAAGGTGGAGGCGCTGCGGGTAGTCATACCTTCCCGGCCCGAGCAGGAGCGCATCGCCGGTGCGCTCTCCGACGCAGACGGGCTGATTTCCGCACTGGAGCGGCTTATCGTAAAGAAGCAAAGCATCCGGCAGGGGGCCGTCGGCCGGCTGCTCACCGGGGAAACAAGGCTTCCGGGCTTTTGCGGAGTGTGGAAGAGCGGCTGCGTGGGCGACATTGCACAGCCTGTCCGGGGACAGATGCTGAAATCCACCGACTACGTCCCCGGCCCCTATCCGGTGATCGCTGGAGGCAAAAGTCCCGCCGGATACCATAACGCCTGCAACCGCACCAGCGTCACCGTCACCATCAGCGCTTCCGGGGCCAACGCAGGATATGTGGCCCTTTATCGGACTCCGGTTTTCGCCAGCGACTGCTCCACCATCTCCGAAGGTACTGGCTACTGTGTGGAGTACGTCTATTACCTGCTGCAAAGTATGCAGGAAACCATCTATAAAGCACAGACCGGCGGCGCACAGCCCCACATCCATCCGGACGATATCACGCCACTCAGGGTGCGCTACCCCGCAGACGTTGCCGAGCAGGAGGCCATCGCCGCCCTGCTCTCTGACATGGACCGGGAAACCGGCGCATTGGAGCAGGAGCTGGACAAGGCCCGCAGCCTCCGGCAGGGCATGATGCAGCAGCTTTTGACGGGAAAAATCAGATTGTAACAGCCGCAGAACAGGGGGGATTTCCATGGCCAACATCGGCGACAATGAACGGAAAACACAGAGCCATGTCATTCGCTTCTTTGGCGGCAGGCTGGGCTACACCTATCTTGGGAACCTCCATGACAGCGAGAACGGCAGCATCATGGAGGAGCACCTGCTCGCCTGGCTGACCGGGCAGGGCTATGCCCGCAAACTGGCAGTCCAGGCCGTTGACCGGTTCGTCCGGGCGGCGGGAAACCTCCAGCAGGGGCTGTACCAGACCAACAAGGAGGTCTACTCCCTGCTGAAATACGGCGCGAAGGTCAATGACGATGCGGGGCGGCCGGTGACGGTGTACTTCATCAACTTTGAGCGGCCCCGCAACAACGACTTTGGCATAGCTGAAGAGGTCACCGTGGCCGCTGCCAACACCAAGCGGCCAGACCTGGTGGTGTACGTCAACGGCATCGCCCTGGCCATCATTGAGCTGAAGCGCAGCTCTGTCTCGGTGTCGGACGGCATCCGGCAGAACCTGACCAACCAGAAGGAGCAGTTCATTCAGCAGTTTTTTACCACCATCCAGTTCTGCATGGCGGGTAATTTCAGCCAGGGCCTGCGCTATGGCACCCTGCGTACCGGGGAAAAGTACTATCTGGAGTGGAAGGAGGACGGCTTTTCCCAGTGCCCGGACGAGCGCAGCCCGGTGGATATCCAAATCGAGGCGGCCTGCCGGGACATGGAGGACAAGCTGGACCGGCAGCTCTTCGCCATGTTTTATAAGGAGCGCTTCCTCGACCTCATCCACAACTTTATCGTGTTCGACAAGGGCCGCAAGAAGGTGTGCCGGTACAACCAGTATTATGCGGTTAAGCGCGCCCAGCGCAGGCTGGCGGACAAGGGCCAGGGCGGCATTATCTGGCATACCCAGGGCAGCGGGAAATCCCTGACCATGGTGTGGCTGTCCACTTGGATAAAAATTTTATGGTGCATATCTTCTCATAAGTTCTTAGAACGGCTCTGTTCAAGCAATTCTTCCGAATTATCTCACGCAATTTCTCATAACTTC
>CATJRT010000255.1 GCA_949742895.1 uncultured Eubacteriales bacterium
AGCGCGGACACCAGCCCCTCCAGCCGCGCGCTGTCCCCCAGCAGTCCGGCGGCGGCGAAAAACGGTCCTTCCAGTTCCACCGCAACCTTTGGGCTGAGCAGCCCCGCCGTTGCCAGCGCCAGTGCCGCCGAGAGCGCTCCCAACCCGGCCAGCCACCCCAACCCCCGGCCCGTATCTCCGTCGGCAGGCTTTTTATTATATATGTGCGGCAGGGCGAACAGCCCAGCAGACATAATCCATACCGCTGCCAGCAGCGAATCCTTCCAGTCCCCTGCCGGCTCCAGGGCATACCGCCAGTCCAGCCTGGGCAGAGCCAGCAGGAGGATGACTGCCGTCAGCGCCAACACCGCCAGCCAGAAAATCTCCGCTGCCCGAAAGAAGCCCCCCGCCTCCCCCCAGCCCATCCACAGCAAGGGCAGGGCCAGCAGCACCAGCAGCCACCCCAAGTCCGTCCCGCCCCCTGCCGCCTGCTGAATGCGCTCCGCCGCCCGCCGGAGCACGTCCGCCGCCAGCACCACTGACCAGACGCAATATGCCACCCGCACTGCCGGATGGAGCGGCCTGCCCCCCACCCGGCGCAGAAGCAGCCAACCGATGCCCACCACCGGGAGGACTGCCGCCAGCATCCAGCGCCAGTCTATCCCGCCTGCAACCGCTGCGGCGGTGGACAGTCCGCCCACCAGTACGGCCACCGAGAGCTGGCGGCCGGACAGCTTCTCCTCTCTCATCCCTCGCTCCTCCATTCTTCCCAGTCCAACCACACCGGACCGTCCTCTCCACCCCGGAGCCGGGGCAGGGTCAATCCTTCCCCATTCAGCAGGGCCGCCAGGGCCTGGGCCGCCGTGGGTGCGTCCACCCCCCGCTGGGTAAGCAGCTCCAATGCGGACGCCGGATCCTTACACCGGCCCAACAGCGCCGCCGCCCCCTCGTCCGCCAGCCAGACGGTAGCCGCCGCCCCCAACTCCTCATTGCGCAGGACGGCCAGCAGCACTTCATTCAAATCCACATCCCGGCCTACGACCAGGTAGGACACACTGGTGAGGGACAGCTCCTCGGCCCCTGACCAGGGCAGCAGCTCCAGCGCCCTGTGAAAATTCCCTCCTGCACACCGTCCCCGGCTCTGGCCTCCTTGGTCCTCGCCGCCGCACACCGCCGCCAGCTCCACCGGTCCGGATCCATCCACGCCCAGCACCCGCACCAGGGCCAGCCCGTCCGGCTCCCGGGCCGGGCCCCTCCCTCCTGCCAACAACACCGCTCCGGCCAGAACGATCCATATCCACCCTTTCACCCCTGGTTCCTCCTGTTTTCCGTGTTCAAATAGTCCGGACGGGTTTTTACATCCGGCAGCGGCTCCCGCAGCACCGTGTGCCCTTCCTTTTGCTTCCCTGCGTTGGAAGCGAAGGGGGTGAGGTAGGCTACGCCGAAGGTCTCCAGCCCGGCCAGCCGGTATACCAGTACCGCGCCTCCCAGCACCAGCCCTGTAAGCCCTAACACGCCCCCGGCAATAGTGAGGATGAAACGCCAGATGCGCACCGCCCCGGCGAAGTCCTGGCTGGGGGCGGTGTACCCGGCGATGCCCGCGATGGCCACCACCACCAGTACGGCAGGGGACACCAGCTTGGCCTCCACGGCGGCGGACCCCACCACCAGTCCTCCCAAAATGGACACCGTCTGTCCAATGGATGACGGCAAGCGCAGCCCCGCCTCCTGCAAGACCTCAAAGGCCAGCAGCATCACCAGCACCTCGGTCAGGGTGGAAAAGGGCACGTCGGCCTTGGCGGCGATGATAGATAAGGTGAGCTTTACTGGAATCAGCTCCGGGTGGAACAGCACCGCCGCCGCATACAGTCCCGGCAGAAACAATGTGATGAGCATACACACGTACCGCAGCACGCTCAGCGCTCCCGCCACCGCCCAGCTTGTGCTCCGGTCCTGCCCGGTGCGGAAAAAGCTGTCCAGAGTGGCAGGGAACAGCCAGCCCATGGGCATACCGTCTACCAGCACTCCCACACGGCCCTCCGCCAGCCCGGTGCAGAACCGGTCGGGCCGCTCGGTGTAGGCGGTGAGGGGGAAGGCGGTGTGGCGCTCGTCTACCACATACTGCTCCAGACTCCCGGTCATCAGCAGCGCGTCGATGTCGATCCCCTCCAGCTTCACCTTCA
>CATJRT010000256.1 GCA_949742895.1 uncultured Eubacteriales bacterium
CGGAATCGCTGGACAAACAGCTCTCCGTTTCCGGCCACGACGAGCGCCGGGAGCTGTCCTTCCACCGCGCCCTGCTGGCGGGGGAACTGCCCCTCACCATCGGCGGCGGCATCGGCCAGAGCCGGGTGTCCATGTTCCTGCTGGGCAAGGCCCACATCGGGGAGGTGCAGGCGTCCATCTGGGATCCCCGGACCCTGGAGGCCTGCAAGGACGCGGGCGTGATTTTGCTGTGAGGGAGGGCGGAACCGTGGAGGATAAAAAAGGACGCCTTAACGCCGGCAGCGCGGCAAAGGCGGGCATCAGCTTCGGCAGTGCCCTGGCCATGGTCATCAGCTATACCACATGGCATTCGGTAGGCTGGGCCATCATCCACGGCCTGCTGAGTTGGGCGTATGTGATCTACTTCATCATTCGGTATTGAGCGCCAAACAGCCGCCGGAAGCAATGATTCCGGCGGCCGTTTTATTGCGGTATGCGGCTCAGTCCAGTTCCACCAGCTCGTACTCCCGGCTGCCGATGCCCAGGTCCGCCGCAGCCTCCACCGTGTGGACGCCGTTCAGCGACTCGATGCGCTGGATGAGGTCGGCCTTGCCCGGATCGTCGGACCGGTACACCAGGTCCAGACACGCCTGGTCCAGGGCCACCGGGTCCAGGGACGCCAGGATGCCGATGTCGCCGATCTTGGGGTCTGCGGCCACGGCGCAGCAGTCGCAGTCCACGGACATATTCTTCATGATGTTGATATAGGCCACCCTGCCCTTGAACCGTTCGTGGACGGACCAGGCGGCATCCGCCATGGACTCCAGGAAGGAGTCGTGGTCGGAATCCCAAAACTTGTCCTCGTCCCCTGCGCCGTGGATATACACCTTGCCGTGGGAGGAGGCAATGCCGATGGAGATGTTCTTCAGCGCACCGCCAAAGCCGCCCATGGGGTGCCCCTTGAAATGGCTGAGCACCAGCATGGAGTCGTAGTTTGCCAGATGTGCGCCCACGAAGTTCTTTTGGATCATCTTACCGCCGGGGATAGCCAGCTCCATCTCACCCTCCTCGTCCATGATATCCACCGGCGCGATGGCGGACCAACCGTGGACGTCCATGGTGTGTTTGTGGGCATCGGTAGTGTTGCGCCCGCCATCATAGGCGGTATTGCACTCCACGATGGTGCCACCCACCTTGTCGATCATGGGCTTCATGAAGTCCGGACGGATGAAGTTCTGGTTACCCGGTTCGCCGGAGTGGAGCTTGACCGCCACCCTGCCCTCCAGCTTGACGCCCAAGGCGTCGTACAGACGGAGCATGGCCTCGGGGCTAAGGGACGGGATGAAATACACCTTCGATTTCATGAATAGTCCTCCTGTATCAAGTATTTTACCATCTATGTGTATTCTATCTCAGCCCACCGCCCTCCGTCAAGAGCTTCGACCACTTATCCTCTCAAAATGGCCGTTCATATCCTGGCGCTGGACAGTGGTCCGGGAAACGGGTATACTGGGAGCATGAAGAAGGGAGTCGGCTCTATGAAGGTGGAAGTGCAGGTTGACCCCAGCCTGAAGGAGCCGGTCCTCATCCTCCGCTGGAAGGAATCCCTGCCCTATGTAGGCTTCACGCTCCTGCTGTGTCTGGCGCTTCCCACGCTCCTGCGGCTCGCCGATGCAGTCGACGTGCCGCTGCTCAGCGTCATATACGCCCTTCTGCTGCTCCCCATCGGAGGCTTCATGTCCGGGCTGTCCCTGGGGCGGCGTCATGGGTTGTGTCTGCTGTACCCCATCGTCTGCGGCATCGTTACTCTTGCGTTTATCCTGACCGCCAGGCTCTACACCAATATGGCGGACGGAGTCATGATCCCCAGCGCGTTCTTCTCCGTCCTGGTGGGGAACGCCGCAGGATCCGTCTGGCACAAAATGAAGCAAAAAAATAACCGCGCATAGCTTCAGCAGGCAAAGCCAACGACCCCACACAGTGCGTGGGGGCCACTTTTTGCCTCGTTTCAACAGAATCGCCACAAAACCGCCCTGCAAACCA
>CATJRT010000257.1 GCA_949742895.1 uncultured Eubacteriales bacterium
CGAGGAAGTGCTGTGCAAGCAGATCATCGTGGAGGGCATCATGTCCATCCAGTCCGGCGAGAACCCCAAGGCGCTGCGGGAAAAGCTGCTGACCTACATCTCCCAGAAGCAGCGAGACAGCGCAGGCTCCGGCAAGGGCGGCGGCGAGGAGTAAGCCTCCTGCTTTTAAGGAAGTGAGGAATCCATGAAAAAGAAAAAAGGCGGCGGCGGTGCCAACTGGATGGATACATACGGCGACATGGTCACTTTGCTGCTGTGCTTCTTTGTGCTACTTTATTCCATGTCCACCATCAGCCAGGAGAAGTGGGAAGACATCGTTACCAGCTTTAACCCCTTTGCCCAGCTTACACCCACCGACCCAGAGGGCAACGGTGGCCCCATAGCGGACCCCAATTTGGGGCAGAGCGGCGTAAATGAGCCGGACAGCACTGAGCTGGCCCAGGAGCAGATTGACGAGACAATCGAGGATTTCTACCTGGCCATGGTGGCCTACGCCCAGGCGAACGATCTGGAGAGCGCTTTGGCCATTGAAAAGGCGGAGGACGGCAGGGTGTATATCAAGCTCAACCAGAACGTGATGTTCAATGGGGACAGCGCGGTGCTCCGTCAGGAGGGCGAGGATATTCTTCTTGCGGTGGCGGGGATGCTGGATAATGCGTCGGACGCCATTGAGGAGGTGCGCATTGAGGGCCACACCGCCCGATATGTGTACGACAGGCCGAACCCGGAGTATAAGGATTGGGAGCTGTCCTCCACCCGTGCGCTCAACGTGCAGTACTTCCTGTTTCAAAACTGCGAGGACATCCATCCGTCCCGATTGGTCACCGAGTCCTTTGGACAGTGGCGGCCCGATGGCGACAACAAGGATGAGGAGGGCCGTGCCATCAACCGCCGGGTGGTGCTGATCGTCAGCGGGCGCAACATCGAGGAGGAGCTGAAGGGCAACTCCATTGAACAGATTTATATCGACAAGTTGGGCTGAGACTGTGCAGTCCCTATCAATCAGGCAGAGCAGGTGAGGTGATCCCATGTCCGAAGTATTGTCACAAAGTCAAATCGACGCGCTTCTGAGTGCCATGAGCAGCGGTGACAACGTGGATCAGGCGGAGGAGAAACAACCGGAGAAAAAGTACCGGAAATATGATTTCACCACCCCCCGGAAGTTTACCAAAGACCGTTTGAAAATGCTCAACGGCATTTTCGAGAACTACACCCGGGTCATCAGCGCCCGGTTGAATGGTCAGCTCCGCACCACCTGTGAGGTGGAAGTGGTGAGCATCGAGGAGCAGAAATTCTATGAGTTCAACAACGCCCTTTCGGAAGGGGACGTGTTGGCCATGGTGGATGTAGAGATCCACCGGCAGGAGGGCGAAAGCGACGCCGACCTGGCACCGGACCCGGTGATGGTTTACCTGTCTACCTCTACGGCCCTGGGCATGATGGACCGGATGATGGGCGGCGAGGGTGAGGTGGACAGGAATCTGCCCATCGACTATACCTACACCGATTTGGAGCTGCAGCTTTATGAGCTGCTTATCCGGGACATTATCGGACTGATGGGCAATAGCTGGGAAAACTATATGTCCATCGATTTCACCTACAATCGCACTGAGGTCAACCCCACGCTGGTTCAGCTATTAAACCTGGATGACACGGTGGTTCTGGTGGATATGAAGATGCAGTTCAGCAACGTGGCCGGACGGATGAGCGTCGTCCTGCCGGGCAGCATCCTCACCACTGTGTTCGGCGAGATCAACCGGGACAGCATGGGCCGGAGGGCGGCCAGCGAGGACAACTCCCAGCAGATCTTCGACTCGCTGCGGGATTCCAGCCTGGAGATCGTAGCCCAGCTTGGAGATACTCAACTCTCCCTCAGCGACATCTACCACCTAAGCGTAGGCGACGTGGTGGACCTGGGACGGAGCAAGGATTCGCCGGTGTATTTGGAAATCGGCGGCTATCAATGGTTTACCGGACGTATCGGCACCCATAAGAAAAACATGGCCATCAAGATAGACGAGGTGTGCTATCAGGCCGAACAAAGGAGCGAATAAGGTATGGAGAAGGAAATATTCAGCTCAATGGCGATTGACGCCTTGGGCGAGATGATGAATATCAGCCTTGGCTCCTCGGCCACCGCGGTATCGAATATGCTGGCCCACCGGGTGGACATCACTACGCCTACGGTCACGGTGGTGGATGTCAAGGATTTTTCCTTGGGCAACCTGGAGCCTGCCATTGGCGTGGAGATCAAGTATGTCGAGGGACTGGAGGGCAGCAATATCATGCTGCTCAAGCGCAGTGACATTAAGATCATCGTGGATATCCTCATGGGTATGGAGACGCCCGACGAGGAGTTTGAACTGAACGAGTTGACTATCAGCTGCGTGTGCGAGGTCATGAACCAGATGATGGGTTCCGCAGCCACCGCCATGTCCGACTTCCTGGGCTACCGGGTGGATATCTCCACGCCACAGTCCTTCGAGCTGGACAGCTTGGAGTCGTTCAAGGAGGGCCACCTGCCCCAAAATGCGGACCAGATTGTGGTAGTCAAGTTTTTCCTGCAAATCGAGGACGCGCTGGAAAGTGAGTTCATGAATGTAATGTCGGTGGCGCTGGCCAAAGAGCTGCTGAAGAGCCTGGGCCTGGAGGGCGAAGTGACTGGTGGAGATTCCGCTGCGGCCCCGGCTCCCGCCCCCGCGCCGGAGCCGCCCAGCAACCGGATGATGAGCCAGGAGGAGATTGAGGCGATGCTGGCAGGAGCCTCGGATGCTCCGGCCCCGGCTCCCGCCCCGGCGCCAGAACCTTCCAGCAACCGGATGATGAGCCAGGAGGAAATTGAGGCGATGCTGTCGGGGGCACCGGCGGCGCCGGCCCCTGCTCCGACCCCTACCTCTGCGCCGGTCGCCGCCCCAGATCCCACTCCCACGATGCAGGCCCCCGTTCAGGGTATGTCCGGTCAGTCCCAAATGGATCAGCCGGGACAGATGCCGCCCATGTATCCTATGCCCGGCCCCGACGGGACCATGCAGGGCGGCTATATGGGATATCCTCCCATGTATTATCCGCCGTATCCCTATCCCTATCCGCCCCAGCAGCCGGAGCAGCCCAAGCCTGAGCCCAAGGTTATCAATACCCGGCCCCTTCCCATGGAGCCGCTGGACCCAGTGGAGCGGCTTGGTAAGGAGCAGGCCCAGAACCTGGATCTTATTATGGAGGTGCCCCTCCAGGTGACGGTGGAAATTGGACGGGCCCGCAGGAAAGTGCAGGATATTCTGGAGTTTGCCAAGGGCTCACTGGTGGTGCTGGATAAGTTGGCCGGCGACCAGGTGGATCTATTTGTCAACGGAAAGTGCATTGCCCGTGGCGAGGTCGTGGTCATTGAGGACAACTTCGGCGTCCGGGTCACCGAGATCGTACAGACCCCCGGCATCGAAATGCTGGCAGGAAAGTAAAGATAACGCCCTGGCAGACCCCAAACGGCGAGAATATAATATAAATTGAAAAAGGATGGATTACCATGGCTAAAAAAATTCTGTTGGTGGATGACGCTGCTTTCATGCGCATGATGATTAAGGACATCCTGACGAAGAACGGGTACACCGAGGTTTCAGAGGCTGCAGACGGTGAGATCGCCGTGCAAATGTACAGCGAGTTCAAGCCGGATCTGGTGTTTATGGACATCACCATGCCCAACAAAACCGGCATTGAGGCTCTGAAGGATATCAAGGCGATGGACCCTGGTGCGACCGTGGTCATGTGCTCTGCTATGGGCCAGGAGGCCATGGTCATCGAGGCTATCAAGCTGGGTGCCAAGGACTTCATTGTCAAGCCCTTCAAGGCGGACCGTATCCTGTCTACAATCCAGAAGATCCTCGGCTGACTTTGAGCGGATATGCCGCATAGTAGAATTCCCATTGCCTTAACGGGCGGCTCCTGGGGCAGCAGCCTGCTGTCCCTGCTGTGGGTGCTGATCTGTGTGGTGGTCATCATCGTGCTGGCCTACCTGTTTACCCGCTATGTGGCGGGACGGGGCGGCTTGGGCGGAATATCCGGCGGGAGCGGAGGGTTTAAAGTGCTGGCCCGCTTGTCCCTGGGACGGGAGCAGAGTGTGGCTCTGGTCCAGGCAGGGGGGCGGTATCTCCTGCTGGGTGTGACCGCCGCCGGGGTGCAGCTCCTAACCGAGCTGACGAAGGAGGAGGCGGACGCGCTGTGCTCGCCGCCGCCGGATCAGCCGCAGCCACCCAGCTTCCGGGAATCGCTGCGCACCGTACTTCAGCAAAGAAAACCGAGGTGAAACGGGTATGCCGGACGGCTTGATCAACATCAATGGGGAGAGCGTACAGACGCTTGAGGTGATTTTCCTCACTACAATGATTGCGCTTCTGCCCTCTATGCTGGTGATGATGACCTCCTTTACCCGGTACATCATCTCGCTTTCTTTTCTCCGCACTGCCCTGGGTACCCAACAGTCGCCACCCAATATGGTGCTCATTGGCATCGCGCTGTTTTTGACCCTTATCACTATGAACCCTGTACTCAGCCAAATCCAGACGGAGGCATGGGAGCCGTATACCAATCAGGAAATTGGCCAGGAGGAGTTTCTGGATCGGGCGTCTGTGCCGCTAAAGGGATTCATGCTGGACAACACCGAGTGGAACACCGTGGAGATGTTTTGCGAGTTGGCCCATGTGGACGTGCCCGAGACCCGGGCGGAGGCGGAAGCCCTGCCCCTGCGGATTATCGTACCGTCCTTCATGACCCAGGAGCTGCAAAGGGCATTTTACACCGGCTTCCTGCTGTACATCCCTTTCCTGCTCATCGACATTGTGGTGTCCTCCACGTTGATGTCCATGGGTATGATTATGTTGCCGCCGGCCATGATTTCTACCCCGTTCAAGCTGTTGCTGTTCGTGTCCGTCAACGGCTGGCAGCTTCTGTTCTCCGCGCTGGTGCAGAGCGTCAAATAGCTGACTATATCAAAGGAGTGTAACCATGGATACCACTCTGGTGATGGATACTGTGCGGGACGCGGTGAGCGTGGCCATCAAGCTGGGTAGCCCCATGCTGTTGCTGAGTATGCTGGTGGGCGTGGTGGTGGCCATTTTTCAGGCAGTCACTCAGATCCATGAGCAGACTATCTCCTTTGTCCTGAAGCTGATCGTGGTGATCGCGGTACTTCTGTTGGGAGGCGGCTGGATGCTGGACACCCTCAAGGATTACACCTATGAAATTTTTACGCTGATTGCCAGCTAAGCGGGGACGGCAGCCATGATTGATTGGGCGGAACTGACGCGTTTTCTGTTTATTACGGCCCGCATCAGCGGGTTTATCCTCTTCAATCCCATGCTGGGGAGGAGGAATATCCCAGCCATTTTCCGCAGTGGTATGGCGTTGGTACTGTCGATGTTTGTAGCATCCGTCAGCACACAGCAGGTCCCACTTCCGGCGGGGACGGCGGAGCTGATGGTCCGGCTGTTGCTGGAGATCGCGATAGGCGTTTTGTTGGGAATGGCGGTGAATTTTTTCTTCTACATCCCCCAGTTGGCCGGGTCTATGATTGACACTCAGATGGGCATGACTATGAACCAGATGTATGACGCCGGTTCCCAGGCCAACCTGTCGGTGAGCGGCCAGCTTCTTAACCTGCTGATGACTCTGCTGTTTTTCGCCGGGGGCGGGCACCTGACTTTGCTGCGCATTTTCCTTACCTCTGAGCAGATCGTGCCATACGGCCAGGTGTCCGTTGGGTTGCCAGCCTACAACTTGCTGTTGGAGCTGTTTGTGGAATGTACCGTTCTGGCAGTGAAGCTGTGTATGCCGATCTTGGCGGCTGAGTTGATTGCCCAGGTGGGTATGGGTATCCTGATGAAGGTCATTCCTCAGATCAATGTGTTTGCTATCAACATTGAACTGAAGGTCATCGTAGGACTGGCGCTGTTGCTGGTGCTGACAATCCCTTTCAGCGAGTTTCTCCTCCAGGCGGAGGCGGCGATGCTGGAAAGCCTGCACGATCTGCTGACCCTCGCCGGATGAAGCCAAAGAGAAATATCGAGTGATTATACAACAGAGTATTTTGAAAAATTTCCCCTCCAAGCCCCTTTTGAGGAAGGGGAACGTGCGCAAGGCTCAAGGGGGGATGAACGTTGGCCGAAGGTTCTAAAACCGAAAAAGCAACACCGAAAAAGCGGCGGGACGAACGAAAAAAGGGTAACGTATTCATGAGCCGGGACGCGGTGGCGGTAGCCAGCCTGCTGGGAACCTTCGCTACCCTTTGGCTGTTGACCAACTCCTTTGCTAACCAGTTTGCCGGCTTCATGGCTCTGTGCCTGGGCACAGTGGGCGAGGAGAGCCGCGAGGTGGGCAGCGTATCCGCTGAATTGGCGGTGCAGGGCCTGATGGCCATGCTGAAAACGGTGGGGCCGGTGGTAGCGGTAGCTGTGATTACCGCTGTGGCCGCTACCTTTGCTCAGACCAAGTTCCTGGTAAGCGGCGAGTCCATTAAGCCAAAATTCAGCCGGCTCAGCCCCATGCAGGGCATCAAACGGCTGTTTTCCTTAAAGAGTATTATCGAGACCGTGAAGGGCATTTTGAAAATTACCCTTCTGATGGTCATTATTTACATGAGTATCCGGGATATGTTTCTGGAAAGCTCCCGTTATCTGTATACCGACCTGACCACTGCGGTAGCTCACCTGGTAGAGGTGGCAGGCAGCATGGTGATCCGAATCTGCATTGCGTTTGTGGCGCTTGCGGCGATGGACTTCCTTTATCAGTGGTGGGATTATGAACGCCAGCTGAAAATGAGCAAGCAGGAGGTCAAAGAGGAGTATAAACAGATGGAAGGCGATCCCCAGGTGAAGGGGAAGATCAAGGAGCTGCAGCGCCGCAGGGCCCAAAGCCGTATGATGCAACAGGTGCCGGGGGCAGATGTAGTCATTCGAAACCCCACTCACTTTGCCGTGGCCTTGCGTTACAGGCCTGATCAGGATAACGCTCCCATTGTACTGGCCAAGGGCCAGGATCATATTGCCCTGCGCATTGTACAGATCGCAGAGGAGAACCATGTGGCGGTGATGGAAAACGTCCCGCTGGCCCGTGCGCTCTACGCCCAGACAGAGCTGGACCAGGAGATACCGCCGGAGTTGTATAACGCAGTGGCGGAGGTGCTGGTTTACATCTTCCGACTGAACAACAAGAGGATTGGAAAATAATAATCCTTGGGGCCCCGGCATAAACCAGGTGGAAGCCCACAAGGAGCCCTGCGAAAGCGATCCCAAGGTGTTCCCGCAAAGCGGCCTTCAGCTTTTGCGGGGAGAGGAGAGACAACGAAATGAGCGTACTTTTGCCGAAGGCGGGAGCAAGCGGTATGAAGTTTGACTCGACGACGTGGGGAGAGAAGGGGCAGCGGAATGAATGAACTTTTGCCGTAGGCGGAAGCGAGTGATATGAAGCTTGCCCCGACGAAGGAGGTGACCGGCAGTGCTGCTGAGACGCATCATGGACAATATCATAGCGCTGCTGGTCGTGGTGGTTGTTCTGTTTCTGGTGATCCCGCTACCCGTCTGGATTCTGGATGTCTTGCTGATCATCAACATCGGATTGTCCATCATGATCCTGATGATTACCATGAATATTACGGAGGCGTTGGAGTTTTCCATTTTCCCCTCCTTGCTTTTGATCACAACACTGTTCCGGCTGGGCCTGAACGTGTCCACCACCCGTCAGATCCTGGGCCACGGTTACGCCGGCGAAGTTATCAAGAACTTCGGCCAGCTCATCACCAGCGGCAACGTGGCCATCGGCGTTATCATTTTCCTTATCATCGTTTTGGTGCAGTTCATCGTTATTACCAAGGGCGCGGAGCGTGTGTCCGAGGTGGCCGCCCGCTTCACCCTGGACGCCATGCCCGGTAAGCAGATGGCCATTGACGCGGACCTCAGTTCCGGCCTCATCGACGAGCAGCAGGCCCGCAACCGCCGGGCCAAGATTCAGAAAGAAGCGGACTTCTACGGCGCCATGGACGGTGCCACCAAGATTGTCAAAGGCGACTCCATCATGTCCATCATCATCACGATGGTGAACTTCATCGGCGGTATCCTGGTATATATGTTGGGCAATGGCGGAAGCATGGACATCGGGGAGGTGCTGAACACCTACGCCACCGCCACCATCGGCGACGGCCTGGTGTCCCAGATTCCTGCCCTGATGATTTCCACTGCCACCGGTATGATCGTTACCCGTTCTGTGTCCGAGGGCAGCCTGAACATGGACGTAACCGGCCAGTTCAAGGCCCAGCCCCGTGCTATTATGACCACCGGCGTTATCCTGCTGTTCCTGTCGGTCATTCCCGGTACGCCCACCCTGCCGCTGATTGTGGGCGGCGTAATTCTGCTGGGTGGAGGCCTCTTCATCAGCCGTCAGCTTGCGGCACAGCAGGCGGCGGAGGTTGCTGCGGCACAGGAGCCCGCTGAGCCTGTGGAGGCGGAAGCTCCCAGCGAGGCAGATTATTACCGGGACATTAACAATGTATACTCCCTGCTGTCGGTAGATCCGGTGGAGATGGAATTTGGTTACAGCCTGATCCCCATGGTGGATGAAAACCACGGCGGCAAGCTCATCAGCCGCATTGCCATCTTCCGGCGGCAGTATGCCCAGGATATGGGCTTTGTGTTCCCTTCTATCCGACTCCACGATTCATCCGCCCTGGGCACCAACCAGTACTGCATCCGCATCAAGGGTGAGGCGGTGGCTGAAGGCGAGATTTTGCTGGATTATTATCTGGCCCTGGAGCCGCCCAATCCCCTGGGAGAGATCGACGGCATCGAGACCATCGAGCCGGCCTACGGCATCCCTTCCCGGTGGATTTTGCCGGAGAACAAGGAAATGGCGGAGATTTACGGCTACAACGTCATCGACCCCCTTTCCGTCATGCTCACCCATCTGGCGGAAACGGTGAAAAAGCACGCTTACGAGCTCATCAACCGGGCGGAGACCATCCGGTTGGTGGAGAATTTGAAGCAGTCTGCCCCCGAGTTGGTGGAGGAAGC
>CATJRT010000258.1 GCA_949742895.1 uncultured Eubacteriales bacterium
ACCGACCCGTCCGCCCAGTTCCCACGGGAGAGGTTCGCAGGGGAGGGCGTCATCGTCAAGAAGGGAAAAAAGGTGTTCCACCGGGCGGTGCTGGAGTGAGGACGCCCAAATACCTGCGCATCCAGGGCCGGGAGACCGCCTACCGGACGCAGAAGCCGGTGGGAATCTTTGTGCTGAACTGGCGGAGGGTGCGGGATAACGTGTACAGCGAAGTGGACAAGGCGCTGTACTGGCAGACCCGGCAGGGGTTTGTGGAAAACCTTCCGGAGCCGCCCTTCTACGGGGAGGACAATGACAACCCAGAAGGGGCAGTAACTTGGTTCAAAACAGAGCGTTGTTCGGAGATGCTGGAGCACATCCAGCCGTTGACCGGCCTGCTGGAACGCTATGATATCCCCTATGACATTGTGCTGACGGACTATCCCGGCAAAATCGTGTACGAGGACGAGTGGCAGGTCGGAGCAATATGACAAGAGAAGCGGCCCCTCCAGCGGAGGGGCCGCTTTGGTTATCCCTTTGGCTTGGGTTTGAAGATGAACGCCACCACCACGCCCAGGAATATGGCGGCGGCGATGCCTCCGGCAGTACTGGTGACGCCTCCTGTGACCGCTCCCAGCAGGCCGTCTGTGGCTACCGCTTCCTTTACACCCTTGGCCAGACTGTAGCCGAAGCCGGTGAGGGGCACCGTGGCCCCTGCCCCAGCCCACTCTGCCAAGGGCTTGTATACGCCAAGGCCGCCCAAAACCACCCCGGCTACCACATAGGTTACCAGGATGCGTGCGGGGGTGAGCTTGGTCTTGTCGATGAGGATCTGGCCGATGACGCAGAACAGGCCGCCCACAATGAACGCTTTCAGGTATTCCATCAGTTGGTTCCTCCTTCCAGGGCGATGGCGTGGCAGATGCCGGGGATAGACTCTCCCTGCATGGTAGCGGTGGGGGAGTGGAGCGCCCCAGTGGGGCAGAACAGGACGCGCTTCCACCGCCCTGCCAGCAGTCCCGGCAGCAGGTAGCCGCACAGCACCGACGCGGAGCAGCCGCACCCCGACGCCCCGGCGTGGACATCCTGTTCCTCCCGGTCAAAGAGCAGCAGGCCGCAGTCATTGTAGTTGGGGAGGCGCACGCCCTCCTCCTCAAAGAGATCGCAGACGATGGCGTGGCCCAGCTTGCCCAGGTCCCCGGTGACGATAAGGTCGTAGTAGTCGGGGCTCAGGTTGGAATCCTCAAAGTGGGCCTTCAGCGTCTCGTAAGCGGCGGGAGCCATGGCGGCTCCCATATTGTTGGCGTCCTTGATGCCCTTGTCCGTCACCTTGCCCACCGTCACCCGGGCGACATGGGGGCCGGGGCGGATTTGGCTGGTGACGATCACCGCCCCGGAGGCAGTAGCGGTCCACTGGGCGGTGGGAGTGCGCTGGGAGCCGTACTCCAGCGGGGTGCGATACTGCCGCTCCGCCGAACAGAAATGGGAGGAGGTAACGGCGGCGGCGTACGTTCCGTACCCGCCGCTGAGCAGCAGCGTGGCCAGGGCCAGGCTTTCCCCCATTGTAGAGCAGGCCCCGTACAGTCCGAAGAAGGGGACAGCTGCCGTCCGGGCGGCGTACCCTGAGCCGATGCACTGGTTCAGCAGGTCCCCCGCCAGCAGCAGGTCCAGGTCCGGGGTTTTCAGTCCTGCCCGCTTCAGTGCTGCGTCCAGGGCGAGCTGCTGCATGGAGGATTCGGCCTGTTCCCAGGTCTTGGCCCCAAAGGTATCGTCCTCGCAGGTGTGGTCGAAGTGCCGGCCCAAGGGGCCGGAGCTTTCCTTATTTCCGGCGGCGGAGCCGTAGCCGATGATGACAGGCGGCCGCCCCGGCTGAAAGGTCTGCCGCCCCAGCTTTTGATTTTCCATTCGGATGACTCCTTGTTTCTGGTTTGCCATAGTTTGTGTTGGCTGGGGTTAATTCATACATGGGAAAAAATATGACAGGAAAGTGGAATTGTCACTGGAAAAAATCAAATCCGGGTGGTATAATACCTTTCAATGAAATTTTTGGAGGGATCGGTCATGCCGGATGAAAAGCGGACCATCGGCTATATCTGTCCGGTGTGCGGCAAGGCGGTGATCGTGGAGCGCACCGCATTCCAGCTTGCGGCGGGGGACAGCGTGCTGCCTTGCCCCTGCGGCAAATCGGAGCTGTCCATCCGCCAGTTGGGGGACCGGTGCGAGCTGACGGCGCCTTGCCTGTTCTGCGCCAAGGACCACATGGCGGTGTGCGCCAACGACACGCTGCTTTACCAGAAGCTGCTGGCGCTGAGCTGTTCCGCGTCGGGGCTGGGCTGCTGCTATATTGGCGGGGAGGAAGAAGTGTTCCGCGCTATGGAGAGGCTGGAGCAGGCGGTGGACAAGCTGCGGCTGGACGACCAGGCGGAGCATCGTGGGGCCTTTCTGGACGAGGCTGTCATGAGCGAGGTGCTGGAGGAGCTAAAAGATATCGCCGCCCGGGGCGGCGTGTCCTGCGGCTGCGGTTCCAGGGACTACGGTGTGAAGGTGGGCTATTCGTCGGTGGATGTGGCGTGCGCGGCGTGTGGCGCGGCCCTTCGTCTGCCCGCAGCCACCCAGGATGACATTGCGGACGTCTGCGCCCGGTATACCCTGACCATCCCCGGAAGGAAGGAAACTTAAACGTGAGCACATTTTACGAGACAAGGCTCCGGGTGGATTCCCGGGACGTGGACCTGTTCAACCAGTGCCGTCCGTCGGCGGTGCTGGGGCTGATGCAGGAGGCCGCAACCCAGGCGGCGCTGGTCCTGGGGGCGTCTGGGCCGGAAATTAAAGCGAAGTACAACTGTTTGTGGATGGTGACCCGCAATTGGGTGGAGCTGGACGCGCCCCTGCGGTGGAACGAGGAGATCACGGTCAAGACCTGGCACCGGGGAGCGTCGGGTGCGTCCTCCTACCGGGATTTTGATCTGTACCGGGATGGCAAGCCTATTGGCCAGGGTATCTCGGTGTGGGTGATGGTGGAGGAGGACAGCCGGAAGCTGTTCCGTATGAAGCAGCTTGCGGAGTTCCAGAGCACCGGCGGAGGGGAGCTGAACAAGCCCATCCGCCTGCGGGGCGTGAAGCTGCCGGAGCAATTCGACAGCAGGACGAGCCGGTATTTGGGTTACTCCGATACCGACATCAACGGCCATATCAACAACATCCACTATGCCGATTTCGCCTGCGACGCCCTCCATCTGGAGGCGGCGGGGCAGGGGAAGTTCGTGCGCTCCTTCCAAGTGGACTACCTCAGCGAGTGCCAGGCGGGGGAGACGCTGTGGGTGGACACTGCGGTGGGCGGGGACGGTGCGCTGCTGGCCCGCGGCGTGGGAGAGGACGGGACCAACCGCTTCGACTTCTCCCTGAATCTGGAGCCGTTGAAAAAGGAATAACAGACGGACAGCCGGGTTGGCGTCCCCCTGACAGGGGTATCTACAATTCGGGGAAGTACCCCGGCAGGAATCACGCTGAGATTTCCTGCCGGGGACTTTCCTTATCCTGCGGAATTTCCCC
>CATJRT010000259.1 GCA_949742895.1 uncultured Eubacteriales bacterium
CCTGGAGCGCCTCCACTCCGGCTTCGCTCCCGGCGGTTCCGTTCGCTCCGGCGGAGCCGCCGGAGCCGCCCTGGGTCCCGGCGGACAGGGCGGGGGCCGGGGTGGGGGCATAGCCCGGGAGCGCGGCCTTGTCCGGTATGGCCAGCACCTGGCCGGGGTAGATGAGATCGGGATTTTTCACGCTGTTGGCAGTGGCCAGCTTATAGGCCAGGGAGCCGTCCCCGTAGAATTTCCGGCAGATGGCCCACAGGCTGTCCCCCTTCACCACCGTATAGCTGCCCGGCGCGGCGGGCCCGTCCCCCGCCTGGGCCGCAGCCTGGGCAGCCGGCTCCACCCCCGCCTCGTCCAGAAAGCGGTATTCGTACAGCGGCAGCTTGCAATAAACGTCGTTGCTGCCGTCCTGCTCGCCGTACTCCAGCGGCCCCAGCAGGACGGGGATGTTGACCCCGGCGCCCGCCACGATGTACCGGCACACGTCCGCCGCCGCGCTCCAGGCGGTGAGGCGGCTGATGTAGTACTGGGGGTCGGGCACGGCCCCGGCGGTGAGGAAGGGGTAGGCCTGGGCGGGGAGCATAAACTCCAGCGTTCCGGTGAACAGGCTGTTCAGCCCCGGCAGGGCGATCTGCCCCGTCTGGGCCATGTCCAGCCGCTCCACCGCCCGGCCCGCCGCCATGGGGTAGCTCCGGGGGGTCACGGGCAGGGTAAGCTCCTGCCCGGCGTTCGTATTTTTGAAAATGATGGCGCGTTCCATGGAAACCTCCTTGCGTTCCCCCTGCGGTCATACTATAATCGGCAATAAAAAGGAGCGAATGTGATGAATATAGAGGAAAATTACCGGCTGATTGAAGCGCTGCAAAGCGCAGGCTGGACCGCAGAGGAAATCATCAATTTAATTAAATATATTGAAAGCGGCGACGGGCAGTACAAGCCGAAACGCAAGGACTGATTGCCGGGGAATCATCCCCGGCTTTTCGTTTACCGCGGCGCGGCGGCAGCGGCGGCCTGCTCCAGCCTGCTGGCCAGGAGCTGGGCAAGCTGGTCGGCCAGCTCCTCCGGCGCGCCGGTGAAGCTGTTGCCGGTGATGGTGATGCTGATGGGCGCGGCGGCCTGCCCTGCGTCCTGCGCCCGTGCCTGGCTGGCGGTGAGCACCCGTTCCCCCTCGTGGAGCAGGGCGGGGTAGCCGTCCCAGGGGACCCGGTCCAGGCCGAAGGCGTGGGAGTTGGCGTAGGCGCGCAGCTCCGCCTCCGCCCGCATATTCCTGAGGCCCTCCTCGGTCAGCCCGGCCTGCTTCAGGGCGTTCTCCGAGGCGTTTTCCCAGGCGGAATAGCTCCAGGCGGGAACGTCCGCGCCGAAGAGGGCCGCGCCCCGCCCCTTGCTCAGCTCCTGGCTCAGGGTGTAGGAGGCCTGGGTGGCTTCGTTCAGCGCTACGGTGGCGTTCCGGATGGCCTCGATCTCGTCCAGCTCCGTCCGGTTGAGGGTTCTCATGAACTCGCTGTTGTCAAAATACGCCTCCCCCAGGGCCTGGGCCGTCTCGTAGATGGCCTCCAGCTCCGCCCCGGCCTGTACGTCCTTGCCGTCCCCGTACCGCTCCTTTGCCGCCTGGTACTGCCGGGACAGCTTCGTCAGCTCGTTTTGCTGCTCCGCGTCCAGGCTATGCCAGGTGTCCCCGTGTTTTCCAGTGAGCACCATGCTCAGCACGTCCCGCATATACTGGTCCTGCATATTTTCCTTTTGCGCCTGGTTTTCCCCCAGGACGGCGTTGATCTCCTTCAGCGCGTTCCCCAGCTCGCCCTCGTAGGCGGTCTTCTGTGCCTCCAGGCCCACCAGGCGCTGCTTGTTGTAGGCCTCGCCGCCGGAGTTCTCAAGCTCCTGCTCCATGCCCTCCAGGGTGGAGGAAATGCCCTCAAAGGTCGCGCTCTGCTCCTCCATAGCCCCCAGGTAGCCGCCGTCCCCCGGCTCTTTGGCCAGCGCTTCTGTGATGATCGTCACCGCCTCGCCGCCGGTTATCTCCCCCTTGGAGATGTCGTCGTATATGCCCCCCAGGTCCTTCCCCTTGTCCTTCGCCAGCATATCGAATACGCCGATGCCCCGGTCGTTGAGGATGTTCAGGTATTCCAGCGTGGCCTTGTTGCTGGACTTCATCCGGCCCAGCGCCTGGGCTACGGCGTTCATGTCGCTGGTGCTCATGCCCAGCGCCGCCCCGGCGTCTCCGATGGTCCGCAGCAGCGGTATGATGCTGTTCTCGTCCTCCGCTTCGCCCACTTTGCCGTTGTAGCCGTAGGTGGCCAGCGTCTTGCTCATGGCGGTGAGGTCGTCGTAGAGGAAGGGCGTGCGGTTGGACATCTCCACCAGCTCGCTCAGATACTGCCTTGCGGTGTCCTCGCTGCCGAACATGGTCTTGAACGAGATCAGGTCCTTTTCCCGCCCGCTGGCCAGCGCCGACCCCGCCGTCGCCATCTCCCCGGAGCGGCCCTTCACGCCGTCGTACAGCCCGCCGTAGTAGTCTTTAAATGCGTCGTCCTTGGCCTCGAAGATTTTCGTGCCGCTGGAAATCAGGCCGGACGCGCCGCCCACGGCCGCGCCCAGGGCAATGCCGGGAAGCCCGAACGGTATCCCCGCCATACCCCCTGAAATGGCGCCGCTTATGCTTTCGGAGACCAGCCCGGCCATGCCGTCTCCCAATGCGCTGTCGAGTTTGGCCTGGAACATACCGCCAAAAGCGGACGCCAAGTTTTGCCCCGTCGGTCCGCTGAGCACCCCCTTCAGCGCCTTGGCAAAGCCGCTGTCCTGCCCCTGCCCCTCCAGCGCCTCCTTGCGGATGACCTCGATGTTTTCCTTGTACATTTTCTGGTTTTCCTGCAGGGCCTTCGTGGTGCCGGCAATTTTATTGCGCAGCTCCTGCTGCCTTTGCTGCGCCTTTTCATAGGCGTCGCTGCTGGCCGCGTCCCCCAGCTCCTGAAAGCTCTTTCGGGCCGTCTTGACCTCCTCGTTGACGCCCTGGAGCTCCTTTTGCAGCGCCGTTTTCTGCTGGATCAGCTGCGCGTTTGCCTTTTGCAGCGCCTCATAGGTCTGCTTGAGCTGCTGGCTCTCCTTGTCCAGCGCCTTGGTCTTGTCCGCAATGGACGCAAATACGGGAGAGACCCCGTCTACGGCGGTCAAATATACGTTTATGCTCTCTTTCGGCATGGTCTCACCTCTTGCCTCTTGACATTTCAAATATTCGTGGTATCCTGAAAAACGGAGGTGTAATTATGCTTCTTTACATTTATTTGTTTGTCCTTTTCTTGGGCGGCGTGTTGATGATAGCCGGATATATCCTTATGCAGTCGACGCTTTCCTTTAAGGCCTCGGATTTTTCCTGGGAAAAAACAAAGGAGGCCTTCCGCGAAATGTTTCATAACCGCCGCTTCCAGATAGGCGCCGTATGCTTTATCGTTGGACTTGCGATATGTATGTATTGCCTCTCTTACTGAGCTGACCGCCGCCCCCGCCCGGGGCGGCTTTGCTTTTTCCGCCGTACTCCTTGTCTCTTGACACTGCCGCAGCCTGTGGGTATACTGTCAATAGAAAGGGTGGTGGACAATATGTATCGTTTTCTATTTCTCGTCCAGATCATACTTGGGCTCCTGCTTTGTGGGGTCGGCTCCGTCATTTTGTATTGCCGGCTCATCTCAGGTGATTACAGAAAAACCAAGGAGGGCATCGGCGATATGCTCCATGACCGCAAGTTCCAGTGCGCCTGTGCCTGCCTCCTTCTGAGCATGCTTCTTATGGGGATCCCCGCGCTGATAATCATCCTTTGAACCCGCCGCCCCCGCCGGGGCGGCTTTGCTTTTTCCGCCGTACCCCTTGTCTCTTGACACTGCCGCAGCCTGTGGGTATACTGAAATAAAGGGGGTGCCGTCGTATGTTGTGGAAAATACAAGCCGCCTGTTTTTGCCTGATATTGAGCCTCGTGCCGGGTATTGCGGCCCTTGTAATTTTTATAATCTGGCTGCAAACCAGGCCATGGCGTACTGTGGGCTTACGCAACAATCCGCTTGCTTTGGCTGAATTCATTTGCTTAGCGCTCACCGTCGTTTTCGTCTTGGTTGGGATGGCCCTCCTGACCTGACTTCTGCAGGTTGATCGACCGCCTGACCCGCCGCCCCCGCCGGGGCGGCGTTATTTTTTCTTCCAAGTTCCGCTGAAGCTGCTGAGTTTCCTTATCCAGCTCCCTGGTCTTGTCCGCAATGGACGCCAGCGCCGGCGACAGCTTATCGGTGGCGGTCAGATAGATATTCAGACTTTCCTTGGGCATGGTCTCACCTCTTGACTTTTGCATGGCGTATAGTATACTTAAAGATATGAAAGGAGTCGAACTATATGTGGTTTTGGAGATTGTGGGGCGTTATCTTGTTCGCTTTCCCTGCAGCGGTCCTTTTTTATTGGATTTTTTTAGACATAGTAGGCAACAAGAAGTCCACCATGTCCGAGCTGGTGAAAGACCCTCGTACTATCATCGGCTGTATCTGCTTCGCACTTGCTGTCATATGCTCCTTTTCATCGCGACACCCGGCGCCGTCTCCTTCTCCCGTCCCAAGCTCTGAGCCCTCGCCGCAAATCACAGAACTGCCTGTCATTGACTACGTTGAAATTCTCCGCAATAGTGAAGAATACGATGGCCAGGAAGTGCGCGTAGCTGGGCGGATTGCTCGGCTTGGCTGGAGCTCGTACACAAAACACAGCTTTTATTTCAGTGACCGGCTTGGTTTTCTGGACCGCGGCGAGTATTTTGAAGTGCGACTGTCTCGGCATTTTTCTTACAACGAAAGCGTAAGCGATTACTATGAGCTGGACCAATATGTGCTGGTTCAGGGGACCTGGCACAGCGGGGGTTATTATCTGTCTCTGCACGATGCGCAGGTCATTGATACGGGTGAAGAAGAGGCCCGGCAGGCGGACCAGGCTTTTATGGACGAATGGCTTCGTGAGAAACAGGCTGATGCTGAGCTTCCCATGACCGACTATATGGATCTCATTGCATCGCGTTGGGATTACAAAGATCAGCGGGTCCGCACTGTAGGGCGGATCTACGATACGAGAGGCGATTCGATCTGGTTTCAGGACAGGGAGACAGGGGAAAAATGCCTCGAATGCAGCTTGAGGGGCTGTCCTCCGGAAATGCTGGATAGCTGCAAGGATGGCGAATATGTGCTTCTATCCGGCCTTTTTGTGTGTGAATTGAACAGCGATCCACGGTTAAAGGACGTTTTTGTCGAAAGCACCGGCAGCGAGGTGCAGGCGCTTTCCGAGCAGGCCGATGCCGACTGGTGGGTGCGTTTTGCTGCGGAGCGGGAGGATTATATTTCTGACTGCCAGCCCTGCGTCTATGACGATCTTGCCCGGTATCCCGATACCTATCGTGGGAAGCAGGCCGCGCTGAGCGGAACGGTCCTCCGGGTAGACGAGGGCCTGAGCACAGATACTGTGTACTTGGATCTGGGTCAAAACTGCGTGGTCTGCATAAAGTATTCAGGCAAGCTCCTCAATGACCCGAAAATATTGAAAGGCGATCAGATCACGTTCTACGGAGAATGTGCTGGGGAAGGACTCTATGAGTCTCAGATCGGAGAAAGCGAATATGTCCCGCAGCTCAATGCCCGCTATTCCAGCTTCAACCAGCCCTGCGCACAGTGAGACGCATTCCCGCCGCCCCCGCCGGGGCGGCGTTATTTTTTCTTCCAAGTTCCGCTGAAGCTGCTGAGTTTCCTTATCCAGCTCCCTGGTCTTGTCCGCCAGCGACGTGAGCGTCCGCTCCGAGCCTCCGCTGCTCATAGCGATGTACAGATTTATGCTTTCGTTCGGCATAATCTCACCTCTTGACATCTATATGTTTTTTGATATACTGACATATAGAAAGAATGTTGAATATAGGAGGGTGAACCACATGAAATGGCACTGGGCAAAGAAAAGTCTGATAATTTTCTGGGGTGGTGTTTTTGCCCTTTTGCTTTTTTGTATGTGCATAGGAATCGCAATGTTTGGACTTCCGATATGACCCATTATGCTGCGTTCTGACCCGCCGCCCCCGTCTGGGGCGGCTTTGCTTTTTCGCCGCAGCCCCTTGTCTCTTGACGTGTTTTGCGGTCTATGGTATACTAAAAATGATTAATGTATGAGAAGTCAATGAAAAAAGGAGGGGGTTCTGTGGAGCTGTTTCTCATCTTACTCTGCTCCGGCGCATTTCTTGTTTGTGTTGGTTTGAGCGGCCTTTTCTGGTCCGCACTCCGGCTGAAGCAGGGCCGGTGGGAAATCCCCCATCAGGAAATCATTGAATGGCTGCACACACCCGGAAATTGGGGTGGACGCCGCTGGATCATATGGATCGTTGTTGGTTTTCTTATGCTCATGTATTGTCTCTATGTCATGTTTGCCGCTTTCTGACCCGCCGCCCCCCGAGGGGGCGGCGTTTTTATCCCGTTCCAGCCTTGTCCGCCGGAGATACGAGCGTCCGCTCCAAACTGCCGCTCTGGACGGATATGTACAGACTCAAGCTCTCTTTTGGCATAACGCCCCTCCTTGACGTAAGGCAATTCTTCTGATATATTTTAAGTGCAGATTAGGTGCAGAAAGGGGACGGACAAATGGACTGGTCGTCGTTTTCGCTCGGTTTTGCAGCCGGACAGCAGGATAAAAAACGGAGGAAGCCGAAGAAAGAGATACGTGCGTACAGGAACGCGATATCGGAAGCGGTATTCAATCTTTCCCTCCTGCTGAATGAACTGGCCCTCTCACAGTCCTGCGCCATAGAGGAGAAAAAACTGGATGACCTGAGAGAACTCGCCCCTTTGTTTCCCATGGCGGAGATTCTGTCCCTGCAAGGCTTTGCCGGTCCAAGCCAGGAAGATTTCCTGCGGAACTATTTCAACGTTCATTCCCTGCGGTACAACCTTCGCCAATTTCTCGCCGCATCCATTGAGCAGGAAAGCGTCTACCCGGAATGGTACGCCCTGTGCGGGTTAGATGAAATACATTTCGGACAGATATGGTATACGCTGACTGAAATCATCTGTAGGCGGCGCGAACCGAAAAGGCTTCAAGAAATCATTAACTATTTAGGCACGATCTTTTACCATTTCTGGCTGCTCGAATACCCGGATATAGACGCGGCAAGGATTCACTTCCAATTCATCATCGACAATCTCACCAGGCACGGAAACGATATACAGAACCTTCCATATCTTCACGCAGTTATGCTGCTCCAACGGGAGCTTTCAAGAAAGTTTGGCGGTGAGATGTCCGACTACCTTCCGCAGCTCGAATCAACGGAGTCCTTTCCAATGGCCGGGGCTGAGGGACTGGTATTCATTGCCCATCATGATCGTGACTATGGGTTCCGGCGTCTCTTCGCTGTGCGCAAGATAAATTCTCCTGACGATCCCGATCTGATTTGGGAGCTCTCTGATAAAAACCGCACCCCGACTGGTTTCTATTCTGAGTAAAATACTGCTTCCCGCCGCCCCTGCCGGGGCGGCGTTATTTTTTGCCCAGCCCTCGCACTCCAGGCTGGCGAAGGCCCAGGCCAGGTCCCGGTTCCCTGGGATGCGTATGCGTTCATACGCATCCCAGGGCATCACGTTCTTGTGGCGGAACAGCCACCACAGGAGGGTCAGCTCCGGGTCGCCGCCCTCCTCTATCCGTTTTTTATCTCGCGGATGGTGTTCTGCCGGTAGCCGGAGAGCCGTTCCACCGCCCGTGACAGCTCCGCGATTTCCCCCGGCAGCAGCATGGCCTTCACCGTCTCCGCCGGGGAGGCCCCGCCGAACCTTGCCGCCAGCCGTTCGTCCTTCAGCGCCTCGCAGCCCGCCAGCAGGATCATCACCTCCTGGTCCTGCTCCAGCTCCCGCAGCTCCTGGGCCTTGCCGTAGGGCAGCGCCCGCAGCTCCAGCGCCCCCGGCTCCCCCGCCAGGCGGCTGAGCCGCTTGACCTCATAGCTGGCGCGGGGCA
>CATJRT010000260.1 GCA_949742895.1 uncultured Eubacteriales bacterium
AGCTGGATTATAGCCGTACTGAACCGGCGGTGGAGCTGGCGGCGGTTGTCACCATGACGGTTGGGCAGGTTGTGGCCCTGAGTGTGCATTACGGCGTGAAAGCGCTGATAGTTTGGCTCAAAAGCGGGAGACCCAATAGGATACAGGAGGCATAAAATATGAGCGAAAACAATCATCCAATTAACGAAGTGTTGCAAACAACCATGAACAGGATTCGCGAAATGGTGGATACCAACACGGTGGTGGGCCAGCCCATCATCACTCAGGACGGTGTGACCCTAATTCCAGTGTCTCGGCTGTCCTTCGGCTTTGCTACTGGTGGGTCAGATTTTGGTAAAATCCAGAATGTGGCCAAGAACTTTGGAGGCGGTGCGGGTGCGGGAGTCAATGTGATTCCGGTTGCTTTTCTGGTAGTAACGGACGGCTCGGTGCGGCTGCTTCCCGTTGCGCCTCCGCCAGGTGATACAGTAAGTCGGGTGGTGGACCTCGTGCCTGAAATGTTTGAAAAGGTTACTGGATATATTGACAAAAAGTCTGCCGAAGGGAATGAGAAGCAGGGATAAGCCCCATGGATCAGGGTCATACTACTCCCATCTGATGCTTCGGATGGGAGTGACTTTTTATGAAGAGAATCACCGCCCTGTTGACTGTTTTGTCGGTTTTCATCTTTCTTTGCCCGCCTGCCCAGGCTGTGAGTACCCACGCTTCCTGCGCCATCCTTATGGATGCGGAGAGCGGTCGGGTACTGTATGAGCAGAATATCCATGAGCCTCGGCTCATTGCCAGCATCACTAAGCTGATGACTGCACTGGTAGCGGTGGAGCAGGGAGGGGACTTGGACCAGACGGTGACGGTAAAGGCGGAGTGGCTGGGCAGTGAGGGTTCGTCTATCTACCTCGCTGCCGGAGAGGAGATTACTCTAAGGTCATTGCTGTACGGTCTGCTGCTCCAGTCGGGCAACGATGCGGCTATGGCTATTGCCTGCTATGTGGCCGGTGATATGGATGGATTTGTGGCGATGATGAACAAGAAAGCGGCTCAGCTTGAGATGAAGAACAGTTCTTTTGCCAATCCAAGCGGGCTGAACGATGACAATCATTACTCCACAGCCTACGATATGGCGCTGTTGGCACGGGCCTGCTTGGCCAACGAGACGGTGGCGAAAATATGTGCGACACAGTCCATCACAGTGGGAACCCGCACCTTTGTGAACCACAATAAGCTGCTCTACCGCTACGAGGGCTGTGTAGGGATGAAGACCGGGTTTACAGAAAAAGCGGGGCGTACGCTGGTGTCGGCCGCTACCCGTGACGGGCAGACACTCATTTGTGTCACCCTTAACGATGGGGACGACTGGAACGACCACGCTAAGCTGCTGGACTATGGCTTTTCTGCCTATCCCCGTCAGCGTCTGTGCAGGGCGGGGGAGGAGTTCGGCGGGGTACTGGTGGAGGGAAGCCTGATTCCGGCAGTGGCGGCTGTAACCGCTGGAGAGGTGGGATGCCCCTTGGCACAGGGAGAGTCCCTGCTGCTGGAGGTGAAACTGGCTGATGTGGTGGAGGCTCCGGTGGCGCAGGGGGCGGTGCTGGGGCAGGCGGTGTGGCTGCTGAACAGTGAACCGGTGGCGCAGGTCGATTTGGTGAGCGCAGCGTCCATCTGCCGTGATGTCCGGGAGCCGCTGACTTTTTGGCAGCAGCTTCGAGGACTGTTTAGGGGGCCGACAGAGGTGCTTCGACCCTATGGGTCGCTGATTTGATTGGGAGGTACAGCGGTGGAGGAGCGACTACAAAAGCTGATATCGGCGGCGGGAGTATGTTCCCGCCGTCGTGCGGAGGAGTACATACAGGCTGGACGGGTCATTGTCAACGGTGTGCGAGCTGAACTGGGTATGAAAGCCGACTTGTTCAGTGACCGGGTGGAGGTGGACGGTGTGCCGCTGTCCATTGTGTCAGGCCATACCTATCTGATGCTGAATAAGCCTCGGGGCTATGTTACCACTCTGTCTGACGAAAAGGGCAGACGAACGGTAGTGGAGCTAATGACAGACTGTTCTACTCGGGTGTGGCCAGTGGGAAGGCTGGATATGGACTCGGAAGGACTGCTGCTGCTCACCGATGATGGTGAACTGACCAACCGGCTCACCCACCCCTCCCACCAGGTGGAGAAAGAGTACCACGGGTGGGTGAAAGGCGATGTGGGACAAGCCATGCCCATCCTCTCTGGACCGATTCTATCCGAAGGAGAGGAACTGACCGCTGACCGGGTGGAGCAGACTGGGGATCAGACTTTGATGGTTGTGATCCATCAAGGAAAAAAACGGCAAGTGCGCCGTATGTGCGCTACAGCAGGGTTGACGGTAACACGGCTTCAGCGCGTGCGGGAAGGTAATCTTTTGCTGGGCGGCCTGAAGCTGGGGAAGTGGCGGCCATTGACGGCACGGGAGCTGTCCGGATTGCAGAGGTAGGAAGGAAAAACATGATAGGTTCAAATAGTATACATTACCCTGTGCCGAGCGGATAAAATAATTGGCAAAGCGTCTCTGAGTGCAAAAACTCCGTTGCAAGTCTGCGGCGGGGTTTTGTGTAATATTTCAAAAATTTTCTGCTTTTATTTTGTTTTGCCCGGCACATACTGTATCACGGGGAAAGAGAACAAAAGCAGGAGGCATGAAGATGAAAACGAAATATTTTGCGCTTGCTATGGCCTTTGTTTTGGCTATGGCACTGGCCGGCTGCTCTGCTGGCCGTGAGGAGAACTCCGCCCCGATGACGCCCAGCAGCGGTGTGAGCGGCAACCCGGACAGCCGGAACAGCTCGGAGGTAAACACTGCCTCGCCGTCGGCCAGCAGCAGCGTCGGCAATGACGCCCTCAGCGGCGGCGGCGCAGGCGGCACCAACGACTTGGACAACGACGGGGTACCAGACGGCGAGGCTGGAACCGGAGTGCAGGGCCGGAGTTGGGGCGGCGATGCGTTGGACGATGTGGGCGACGCTGCTGGAGACATGATTCGCGGTGCGGGTGATATTGCCCGGGATGCGGGGAACGCTATCGGTAACGCCGCCAACGATGTTGGCAGTGCCATACGCTGACAAGAACCAAAAGGGGAGACCGGGATGATGTCCCGGTCTCCCTCTTTTTGCAGTGAATCAAAGCGCCAGCCCGATGTACTTTTCCATGGTGTCCAGCGTACCAGAACCACCCGGTTCTTCTCCAATTTTATAGAAGCCGTGGGCATGGTAAAATTTTTGGGCCTGCTCATTTTCTGGTGCACACCGCAGGCGCAGAAAACTACGCCCCATACCTCTGTAGATGGACACCGCCTGCCCCAGAAGCTGGACGCCCATCCCCTTAGAGCGGAACTGCGGACAGATATACAGGAACGATATGCGTCCCACGTTTTCCTCTGCTTGGTGTTGATAGTCCATCTGAAGGATACCTACTGGCTCGTTCCCCAGCAGAGCGGTGAGAACGCTTTCTGGGTCATAAGCGCTATTCGTTTCCGCTGTGCGGAGAAAGGCTGATCCATCAAATCCGTCCATGGAGCCGTGGCTGGACAGCCAGCCGTCCTGCCGGGCGGCCATATACGTCTCCTGCTCCAGGGGCAGCAGAAGAGGCTGGAACCGGAGGGCATTGTGTTCCATAGCAGCCAGGGCATAGTCACCGCTGGCTCGGGTGGGAGCAGCGGCAACACCCAGATGGCTGTTGTCATTGTAATACTCCACTTGGACCTGTCCCTGCTTTACCAGCAGCTTGGCCACACTGGTGTTGTCTCCCAGAGGGATCTGACAAATCTGGTCCACATCGAGGCCCAGCCATGCTGACAGTCCCGCCCGGATAGCGCAGCCGTGGGACACAATCGCCACTGTTTGGTTCAAATGAGTGGCTGCGATGCGTTCCACCGCCGTCTGAACGCGCCGGCGAACCTGGGGATAAGTTTCACCGCCGGGAACCTCCCAAGTGGGGTCGCAGCGCAGAAAGGCTGACAGCGTTTCACGGTCCTCATAGAGCCACTGTCCCCAGGGTTTGTCTTCCCAGCAGCCTGCGCCGATTTCCCGCAGACCGGGAGCAATCCGCAGGGGCAACCCCCGAGAGCCGTAGATAGCCCCAGCGGTGGTCATGGTACGGTAAAGGTCGCTGGAGTATACCGCGTCAAAATGAACGCCGTCAAACCGGCGGGCCAGTGCTTCAACCTGTGTAAGGCCCTTGACGGTGATGAGGCCGTTGTGCCAGCTGTGGCAGCGGCGGTACAAATTGCCCTCTGCCTGCGCATGACGGATGAGATAAATGGTTGTCATAGTTATCACCTTTTTACCAGGGACGCACTGCGCCAGTGAGTTGGCTGACGGCGGATAAGTCCTGCTTCCCAGCGATTTCTGCCAGTCCATCCCGCACCTTTAGCGGCGAATAGGGATCAGCAAACAGGGCAGTACCCACCGATACAGCAGAGGCCCCGGCCAGCATGAGCTGGGCAGCGTCCTCGGCCGTAGATACCCCGCCCATACCCATGATAGGCAGTTTAACGGCATTCGCCACCTCCCATACCATGCGTATGGCTACAGGCAGTACGGCGGGTCCGGAAAGCCCACCGGTGTTCATTTTCAAAATGGGGCGAAAGGTATTGATGTCGATGCGCATCCCCCGCAGAGTGTTGATGAGAGACAGGGCGTCCCCTCCCGCGTCCGCCACCGCTTTGGCGATCTCGGTGATGTCGGTGACA
>CATJRT010000261.1 GCA_949742895.1 uncultured Eubacteriales bacterium
CACCAGCCTGCTTTTCTGTTAGTATACAGCGTCCTGGATGAAGTATCGAAGGGCCTGGACCCGTCCCAGCAGCCATGCCGCCGCAGTAGTCAGTCCCAGGGGACTGAGCAGGAACGCGATCACCAAGAGGATGATGCCCTGGGGAACGGAGACCGCCAGCAAAGCGTATACGCCGATCAGGACGAATACCCAGCAGGCCAGCCCCATCACCATGCCAACACAGTACAATACTCCCACGCATAGCCAGACTGTCACAGCCAGCACCGCCACGATGGGTGCGGCCAGCACCTTCAGCAGAAATCTCACAGCGGCCTCCTTCCTTCAGCACCGGGCGGCAAGTTCTTCGCCTATACGCCTGATCTCCTCCAGTTCCTTTTTGTCGGGGTCACGCTCATGCTCCGTTGAGAATTGGTAACTATGGAAATCCACATATCGCTCCTGGAGCAAATCTCGCAGATTTTCCGGGTCCTCTGCCAGCCTGGACGTTACCCAGTCTCCATCGCTGGTTTCCCACATCACTACTAGATAGCCCCGGCTGGTGTTCAGAATTTCGGTGTCTTTGTCCTCGCTCAAATAGTCCTGAAAGACTTCAAACACTTTGTCGTATGTCATATGGTTGTCCTCCTAAAATTGGTGTACTCATAGCATACCGGAGGACGGACATTTTTGCAAGGATGTGGGGGCGTTCACTGGATTTTTGCCAGTGCCCTTAAAATTTTCTGCGCCGCTTCCCACAGCCCGTCATAGTCCCGCCGCAGGTCCTCCAGGTCGGCATCATAAAACCGAGCCGTCTCATGGACACGGCAGGTAAGCTGATTGAGATTGTTGCTGGACCGGCGCAGCAGGGATACCATCTCGCCCAGCTCCGGCAGCTCCAGGTTGACCGCATAGCCGTCAATCGCCATTTTGCGGAGATATGCCGCCATGTTGGAGGTTCCCAGCAGGGCCATCTTGTCCTCGATCAGCGCCCGTTCCTCCGGGGTGACACGAAATTTCAGCTGCACATTCCTTTGTCTGTTCGCCACCGTTACCGCTCCTGGTCTTTAGATTTTTTCTTGGTGGGCGGCTTGTGGTCGGCGGACTGCTCCTGCAATTTCTTCCGAACAGACGGCTTTCGCAGCACCAGCTTTTGAAAGCGGTTCTCGTCCTGGGAGATCAGGGCGAACGTCCCCTTGCGGCCCTCCAGCCCGGAGAAGGAAAGGGACTGGAAGGGCAGCATGGCCATGAGGCGGTCTGTGTCCTTGGTGCTGGCCCGAGCCAGAAAGTCAGGGGAAATCTGGGCCATGTAGTGGGTGCCGTTGGGACTGTTCGGCTGTCGTGCGTCCTGGAACTTACAGAGAATACTCAGCGCCTCGGCCTTGATGTCCTCCTTCGTCAGCGGAAGGGACAACAAATGCTCATGCCGCGCCGTATCCAGAAAGGCGTTGACGAGGACCGGGTGGCTCCTTACTGAATATTCAAGGCTCCTTTTACTGTCAAAAACGGGGACAGTCATTGCCCAGTTTTTGTTGGCGCTGGAATACCGGCCATCATGCTGATTATTCTGCACGGTCGCTGCCAGGACAAAAAGCGTCCGCTCATAGCCGAATTTCTGCACCACATCCCGGACCGCCGCCTTGCTTTCAAAGTTATAGCCGTCATGGGTCCTGCTGATTGCCGCCTCAATCGCCTGTCTGCAAGCGTCATTGGCTTTGAGAGAACATCGGTACTGCTCCAACTCACCGTTTTCCCGCGCATAGTCGGCGGGGTACTTGTAAATGGGCGATTTGCGGAGTTCTTCCTCCTGCCGGACCAGTACATCGGCTCGACCCTCGAAGGAATCCCGAATGTTATCCATATAGCCGGTTTCCTGATTGCACCAGTCCTTGTAAATGTCGGCCAGCGGAGTATAGGAGGCCAGCAGCACCTCCGCCTGGGGCGCTGTCAGATCACAGACCTCCAGCACCATTAGAATATCCTGCCGGATGGTGTACTCGTAGGTATGATTGAGAATTTCCTCCGGGGGCTGTGTCACCAGCCACGCCCGGTACTTGTCCTGCTCCGCTGTCATTTTCTCCAAAAGAGCGGTTGTCAAATTTTCAGCGTCCAAAAAAATACCTCCATTTCAGAGAGGGCAAGCAGATCGCTCCGCCTGCCCTCTGTTTTTACCGCTCCTGGCGGTCATTCTTCGGTTTGTCCGGTTTCTGCCTGGGTGGGATAGGCCGTTTCAGCCCCTCCAACACCGAGGGCCGTGCGCTCTTGGCGATGGACTGTTCCGGTGGAGGCGCTCCCCGGTCAATGTTGAGCGCCGTGTCCAGCTCCGCAAGACGGGCAGACTTCACCCTCAGTTCTTCCTCCTTCGGAAAGGGCTTGCCCAATTCCGCTTTTGCGGCCTTCTGCTGCTGGTAGAGGTTTTGCAGATTGACCTCCACCCCTTGCAGACGCTCCGGCATCTTTTCCAGAGAATTGTCTATCCGGGTCAGATTGCCGAAAACATCATCACTCAACTCCACCAAATGGGACATTTGCCCTTTCAGTGTCAGCGAGGTTTTCTCAAAAAGCTGTGCATGGGAAATGGACAAGGCAAAGCCCCGGTAGCTGCCGATCTCCTTTGTTTCCCCCACCTTCAGCTCCTTACAGGCGGCAAGCAGGGCTTTCCCGGCCTCCGCCTTATCCGTGAAGGTCACGCCGCCGATCTCCATCCCGGCAAAGCCCTGCTTGACCTCCACGGCGGCGGGGGCCTCTGGTGCATCGGCAGCAGGCGTTTCCCCATCAGCGACCTTAGCTGGGGCCTTTTCCACGGTGACAAGGGGGTGGGGATGCGCTGCCAGCGTTTCCATATCTGCCTTGAAACCAGTGATAAATTCCTGGTTCTGCTTGATCTGCTCTGGGAAGTATTTCATCAGATTGTCCTCCAGCCGGTACTGCTGGCTCTGGTGGTCGGCTTTCAGCAGACGCAGGCGGGAAACATCAATGTCCAGGTCCATCCGCTCCTTGATGCGGGGGTCCCCGGCGCACAGAGCCTTGATCTCAGCATAGGACAGCGCCGCCTCGTCCACATCCTCACAGGAGCGCACCGGGGATTTAGAGGTCATAATTTGTGAGATAAACTTCTGTTTATTCTCAATAGTCTGCCACAAATAGGCGTCAAAAGTTCCCTCTGTGACATAACGGAGGACATGGACCTTCTTGTTGTCGTTGCCCCGGCGCTCGATGCGGCCCTTGCGCTGGATAAGGACACGGGGCCTCCAGGGACAGTCCAGGTCATGCAGGGCAATCAGGCGTTTCTGTATATTCGTCCCTGCGCCCATTTTGGACGTGCTGCCGATGATGACCCGCACCTGACCGGCGTTGACTTTGGCAAACAGGTCTTTTTTCTGCTTGTCGGTCTTGGCGTCGTGAATAAAGGCAATCTGCTCTGGCGGCATCCCGGCGGCGATCAGCTTTTGCCGGATGTCATCGTAGATGGTGAAGGGCTTTTCCGGGGTGTTTTCCGTGAGGTCCTTTTTCTTTTTGGAGGCAGGAGGCTGAGGCGTGGAAATGTCACAGAATATAATTTGTGTCAGTTTTTCTGCCTCACCCTCCCGCCAGTATTGCAGGACGTTCTCAACACAACGGTTGACCTTTGTTCCCGGCTCGTCCGGCAGCAGAGGATTGATAATGCGCTGATCCAGCCCCAGCTTACGCCCATCCGAGGTTATCTTCAGCATATTGTCGATGCGGGGATTTACTGAACCGCTGTGTACCTTAGTAGCCCGTTCAGACAGTTCTTTCACCATTTCCTGCTGATGCTCGGTGGGCTTGGAGGCGATGGTATGATATTCCACCTCCGGGGTGGGGAGGTTCAGCTGGTCGGCGGTTTTGACATCCGCAACCTCTTTGAAAATGTTCATCAGTTCCGGGAGGTTGAAGAATTTCGCAAACCGGGTGCGGGGCCGGTAGCCGGTTCCCTCCGGTGCCAGCTCCAGAACGGTGGCTGTTTCCCCAAAACGGGAGGCCCAGCAATCAAAGTGACCCATGCCCATTTCCTGCAAGCGGTCGTACTGAAGATAACGGTGGATGGTGAACATCTCCGTCATGCTGTTGCTGATAGGCGTACCTGTGGCAAAAATGATGCCCCGTCCCCCGGTGATCTCGTCCAGATAGCGGCATTTGGCAAACATATCGCTGGACTTCTGGGCGCTTGTGGTGGAGAGGCCAGCTACATTCCGCATTTTCGTTACCATGAACAGGTTTTTGTAAAAATCGCTTTCATCTACAAACATCCTGTCTACGCCCAGCTGCTCAAAGGTGATAACGCTGTCCTTTTTCTGATCGGCTTTCAGCTGTTCCAGCTGTTTTTGCAGCTCTTTTCTGGTTTTCTCCATTTGCTTGATGGTGAAATTGTCTCCCCGACTGCGCTTTACTGTGGCTATTCCTACCACAATGTCCCTGATTTCATCCTGGATAATACGCTCCTGCCGCTCATAGCTGACGGGGATTTTCTCAAATTGGCTCTGCCCGATGATAACGGCGTCATAGTCCCCGGTGGCGATGCGGGCGCAGAACTTCTTCCGGCGGGCCGGTTCAAAGTCCTTTTTTGTAGTAACAAGGATATTTGCGGAGGGATACAGCCGCATAAATTCGGAAGCCCATTGTTGGATCAGGTGGTTGGGAACGACAAAGATGGATTTGCGGCACAGCCCCAGGCGCTTGCTCTCCATAGCGGCGGCAATCATCTCGAAAGTTTTACCAGCGCCCACCTCATGGGCCGGGAGGGTGTTGCCGCCGTAGAGGACATGGGCCACGGCGTTGACCTGATGGGGCTGCATATGAATTTCCGGGTTCATACCAGAGAAGACGATGTGGCTCCCGTCATATTCACGGGGCCGGGTGCTGTTCATAAGTTCATTATACTGCTTGACGAGGGCCTGCCGCCGCCTTGGGTCCTGCCATATCCAATCCCGGAAAGCGTCTTTCAGCGCCTGCTGTTTCTGCTGGGCGAGGGTGGTTTCCTTGTCGTTGAGTACACGCCGCTCCTTGCCGTCTGGGTCAGTTACATAGTCATAGACACGAACATCCCGGAGGTTCAGCGTATCCTCCAGTATCTCATAGGCGTTGGCCCGTTTGGTGCCGAAGGTGGTGTAGGCGGCAATATCGTGGTCGTAAACAGCCCTTTTAGAAGTGATCTGCCACTCGCTGCTCTGGCCTGACTGGAAATACTTTACCTTGATGCTGCCTTGCAGCCGCCAGGGGGTGTCCAGCGTTTCGTACATAAACTGTTGAATATATTTTTTGTCCACCCAGGTAGCCCCCAGACGGACCTCAATCTCAGATGCGTCCAGGTCTTTTGGCTGAACGGCGGTCAGGGCCTCCACATTCTGCCGGATTTTTGCCGACTCATCTGGAGGCAGAACCGCCGCCATCGCCTGGGCCATGCGAAGTTTTTGGCGTACTTTGCCGGAAAGGTATTCGTCAGCGGTGACGAGGGGGAACCGGCTCAGATCGGCAAAGGCTTTGGGGATATCAAACGGGTCCTCCGCACAGCGCACATCCCGGAAAATCACGCCGGTTAGCTCCTGCTCCAGCTGTTCCTCCGTTTTACCGGAAATCTGGGCCATGTAGGGCATATCCACCCCAGCTTTCTCCGCAATGGAAACGGCCAGGGCCTCAGATGCGGTGTCCACGCTGGTAACGGCCCGGTGGGGGCTGATGGTGCGCTTGGTGAACATATCCGCCTTGCGCTCCAGCCGCCCATCCTCGTCTACGACTTCCAGGGCGCACAGCAAATAGTAGGCGCTGTCGCTGGAAAAGGCCCGCTGATTGGCCTGATTGTTGATAAGGCCGAATTTGGCGGTATAGGCGTCATAGAGCTGATTTAACCGCTTCTGCTGCTCTTGAATGGTGCTGTCGGAAACGTCCTCCCGTAGCTGAAGGCCGATCAGGCTCCGAACGCAGTCCCGCAGCTCCACCATACCCATGACACGCTCTTTTGCGGCCCCGGACAAATCCTGCTTTTCCATGATGGAATTTTCCCGGAAGTACACATCTCCGTCCACAACCGTGTAGGAGAAGTTCTGCACGTTCGGGTCGGCAGAGATGGTGACACGCTCCTGCCCGGCACTTTCCTCCAGTTCAGGTGGTTCGGCTTCCCGGTATTGGCCTCGAATGTACTTGATGGCATCATGGAGCTGATCTGCCAGCTCTAGGCCCTCGATAGGCTCCACGGTGAAGTCCTGCCTGCCATACTGGGTGCTTTCGGCGGACTGACGGCCCAAAATCATTTCAGGGTGCCCGATGAAATAGCGGTTGATGGTAAAGCCGTCCTCATTCTCCCCGACGTGTACCCAGTCAGGCAGCTCCCGCTGGGGCGTATCCCGTTTTTGGAAGAACAAGATATCTGTCACCACATCCGTCCCGGCGTTGGCCCGGAAAGCGTTGTTGGGCAGGCGGATGGCCCCCAGGAGGTCGGCCCGTTCCGCCAGATACTTCCGGGTATCCTCGTTTTTGGCGTCCATCGTATAGCGGCTGGTGACAAAGGCTACCACGCCCCCAGGCCGTACCTGGTCCATCATTTTGGCGGCGAAATAGTTATGGATGCTGAAACGGTGCTTGTTGTAGGCCCGGTCATTGACAGGATAATCTCCGAACGGCACGTTGCCCACAGCGAGATCATAGAAATCCCGGCGGTCGGTGGTCTCAAATCCAGCCACGGTGATATTGGCCTTGGGATAGAGCTGCTGGGCAATACGCCCGGTGATGCTGTCCAGCTCCACGCCGTACAGTTTGGATGCCGCCATAGCCTCCGGCAGGAGACCGAAGAAGTTCCCCACGCCGCAGGACGGCTCCAGGATGTTGCCGGAGGTAAAGCCCATGTTGCCCACGGCCTCATAAATCGCCTTGATAACAGTGGGGCTTGTGTAATGGGCATTGAGGACTGATGCCCTTGCCGCCTCATACTCCGCGGGGGTCAGGGCGGCTTTCAGTTCCAGGTACTCGTCCGCCCAGCTGGGATTATCCGGGTCAAAGGCATCCGGCAGACCGCCCCAGCCCACATAGCGGGAGAGTATCTCCTGTTCCTCTGGGGTGGCGGCGCGTTCCTCCAGCTCAATGCCCTGGAGGGTGTTGATAGCCTCCATATTCATACGGAACTTGGCTTTTGGCCCTCCCTCGCCCAGGTGATCGTCCGTGATGCGGAAGTTTTCCGCGCCGGTTTGCTGCGGCTGGGTCTGTGCCGGTTCTTCAACAGGCAGGCGCTCCACAACAATATCAAAGGGCAGACCGTTCTTATCGCCGGGGAAGATGGCAGAGGTTCCGGGGGCGGGCGGCTCCGGCTCCTGGGTAAACAGGTGGGAATTGCGCTCGTCATGGCGAATTGCGTCCTCGAAAAAGTCTTTGGTAACAGTCTGATGGCTCCAGGCATAAGGGCCGGTATGAATGATAACATCCAAATCACCGATACCCTCAATGGTTCCG